>DATISD010000416.1:0-5441 GCA_035469005.1 Pyrinomonadaceae bacterium
AATGCGTCGCACGATTGCGCGACGTCTCGTCACTTCGCTCGGGCCAATCCCGCATTTCTTCCTGACCATTGAAATCGACATGGAGCGGGCCGCCGACATGCGGCGATCCATCAACGAACTCTATCCCGACGCCAAGGTCAGCATCAACGACCTCATAATCAAAGTCGCGGCGGTGACTTTGATTCAGCATCCGCAGGTCAACGCGTCATTCCAGGACAAAACCGTTCGCTATTACGAGCATGCCGACATTGGTGTCGCTGTCGCGACTGAAAACGGTTTGATAACCCCGATCGTGCGCGCCGCCGAATTGAAATCGTTGGTTGATATTGCCGGCGAAGTCCGCGAATTAGCTGATCGGGCACGTGGGCGAAAGCTCAAGCCCGAAGAATATACCGGCGCAACGTTTTCGATTAGCAATCTGGGAATGTTCGGTATCGAGGAGTTTACCGCCGTAATCAATCCGCCTGAAGGTGCAATTCTGGCCGTCGGCGCGATGGCCCCGAAGCCGGTGATCAAAGAAAACGAGATCGCCATTAGACAAACTATGCGCGTGACGATGTCCTGCGATCATCGTGTTATTGACGGCGCCACGGGCGCGAAGTTCCTGCAAACTTTCAAGCAGATTATGGAGAACCCCTTGTATCTTTTCGTCGGCTGAACGCCATGCCAAATTGTTTTGGGTGACAGATCGGGATAGCTGCCCGATCTTTTTTTATTCTCATGCGTAACATGAGACCGAATAAGGGCGCCGCACCGCATCTCGCGTTGATCGCGGTTCAGATGTTCTTCGCGACCTGGCCTATTGTCGGCAAACTTGCCCTGCGAACAGTGCCGGCCGTCGCTCTCGTAGGCTTCAGAGTTGCGGGCGCAACGCTGGTGCTTATTCTGCTCGCTCGCGTCAGAGGCAATTTAAGCCGGATTGATCGGCAGGACTGGCCGTTGCTGATCGTCTCCAGTGCGCTCGGCCTCGTTCTTAACCAGTGGCTCTTTGTGAAGGGCCTGTCTCTAACGACCGCTATCAACTCGACTCTACTGAGCACTTCAATTCCTGTTTCGACGTTGCTCGTGGGCATGTTTCTGGGAACGGATCGCACGACCTGGCGACGGATGCTCGGAATTGGGCTGGCGGCAGCAGGAGTCCTGTATTTGATTGGACCCAACCGGGGCGAATTCTCTGCGACGACGCGGGTAGGCGACCTGCTCATTGTGGCGAACTCTTTGTGTTATGGCGCATACATTGCTGTTTCAAAGGATTTGGTAAGGCGCTACAACGCGCTGACTGTTATCACATGGATTTTCATCGTCGGCAGTGTTGCGACTATTCCCCCAGGCTTGATCAGCTTGAGCCAGATTCAACTGAGCGACGTCTCGTTGAAGGTTTGGATCGAGGTGGCCTACATAATCGTGCTGCCGACCGCGATAACCTATTATCTGAACGCCTGGGCACTGGCTCGCGTGCCACCGAGCACCGTCGCTGTCTACATTTATCTGCAGCCACTAATCGCCTTTGTGGTGGCACCGATTGTTTTGGGTGAAACGGTTGGCATCCGCGCCCTGATTTCGTCACTACTGATCTTTGCCGGAGTATTCATCGTCACCAGATCGCGGCGTCGGCAGGACGGAGACGAAGCAAAAATTCTTGAGACCACTTAATCATCACTGGTGAGATAACACGTTGGCTTGGATGGTTTCGACAGCATTGATTTTGTTCTACGTGGTGGGCAGGTTTGCCTTTCATGAGACGAGCCTGATCGAGTATCTGCCTTACGTCGCCGGCGGGGTGCTTATCTTCGATTATCTGCTCGCGCGTTTGTTCAGAAGATCAGACTCTGCGCAGCCCTGGAATTAACCCAGGTTATGACCGCATGATCGGCACACCGCACGCCGCCGGGCGTTGAGCGTATGGCAACCCGGGCAACGCGCATACATCGCCCGCGCGAATAGATGCATGATGACGTAGCTGCCGCCAAGGATCGCCATCGCTAATCCAACATTGATAAGAGTTTCTTTCAGGGGGAACTCTCCGATAGCTTCGCTACGCACGCCTGGCTGCAATCCAGAGGAGTGCGCACCTGCGTGCTTACGCCGCCCTCCTTGAAACTTCCTTTCGCTCGGCAGAGGAACTCTTTACCTGCGCCAGATATTGTTGTCCGCGATCATATCCCTGCCGAAATGCGACCGCAGTTGCATCCTCGCCGTGCCTTCCTGTCAGCTTGTCGTTTACATCTTCGCATGATTTGCCGCGACAGTCAGGATGTAAAGCGGATTCAAAACCCAGCCGGTATTTTGCTTCATCGAGATTAAAGTTGCCGCCCTGATTTGTGTAATGCTCACTTTCCGCATCGCGCAAACCAATCCACCATTCCTCACGCGCAGCATCAACCGATTCCGCCCCTGCACGGGCCAATGCCGCGCGGGCGCGTTCGGCAGTCTGTTCATTGTCAGCAAACGCCAGCACAACCGAACGGCCGCGCCGTAAAGCATCTTCATAAACAAATAGTTCGTCCCTTGGCAGTCCTTCCGCTATTCCCTTTTCCAAAGCGTTGCCTGCGAGAGCCCCGGCTGCCGCTCCGCCGGCGCCAAAAATGGCGGCGCCAATCAATCCGAGCGCAAGCACCGGCCCGACCCCCGGAATCAAAATGCTCGCGACCGTCGCGCCCGCCTCCAGGCCACCAGCGACCCCCAAAGCAGCTCCCACCGTGCCGCCTAACGCCGAGCCCATGCCGGGCTGTTCAGTCTCAGTGGTTCGAACTTGTGCTTCGATTTCGGCCTCCGGTGTGTGCGGTGAGAGTACGCTTATCTGTGTTTCCGGAATATCCAAAGATCGAAGAATCGCCGCTGCGCGTTTCGCGTCTGCAAAAGAATTGAAGATTCCTACGATGCTGTCCATAGTTTAGCCCTCCCGCCCAGTGCGCTTGCGCACGCTGTGCCAGAACGTTTCAACTGGCGACAGATACAAGTTCGTAAGAAGATCGCAATGCAATCGGTACAGAACGATTGGGGGAAGTGCAGGCTTCCGGCCTGCATTTCGTAATTGAGCTGGACGAAACGACTGTGCTAATGTGAGGACATGACGGCGCTCGAAGAACAAACTGAATTCGACCTCGTGGACAAGCACTGGCCAATGTCTGTCGGCGACGGCAAGGCCACTCGCAAGAAGAGGCCTCGCATCCTGGCGATTACGACCGATTGTTGCACCGGCTGTGCGGGATCGCCTGCGTGCATCGAATACTGTCCGATCGAAGCTTGTATGTTCTGGGTGCCGGACGAAGATCATCCGCCCTTCGGTCGCATCGAAGTTGATCCTTATCTCTGCATCGGCTGTCAGAAGTGCACCAGCAAAGGTCCTGATGGTGCTTTTCTGGACGGTTGTCCGTGGGATGCAATTGAAATGATTCCAACGGACGACTGGGAGGCTATGCACGGGATCGTTTTGCCGGATTCGCCTCCGCCGGCTGAGTCGCTTCCAACCTCGGTTTCGGCAGAGGCGCTCGCTGGGGATAGCCCTCGACCGTGAGGGACGCTTCACAATAATTTCTTCGCTTTTAGGTTTTCGCCGCAAACGCCATTCGCGACGCCAGGGCCGCCAGAAGGTAACACGCAGTTCCCATCAACATCGCCGCCTGGAATCCGGCCGTGCGCGCCACAAACACCGTCGTCACGGATCCGATAACTGACATGATGCCGTTCAATCCCCAGTAGAACGGCGGAGCCGCCAGCGAGCCGTCGCCGGTTCGACGCAGTCCGCTCGGGAACGGCATTCCCATCGCCAGTCCCAGTGGGGCAATCAACGCAATCGCGACTCCGATGCGTCCCCAGAGCGGCAGCCAAAGCAACGCCGGCACAAGCTTCGGCAATGCGAGAGCTTCAATTGCTCCGATTACCGCAACGGCCACGCATGCCAGCCACATAGGAAAGCGGACGCTCAAGGCACTGCCAAGGCCTCCGAACGCCAGCAGCGTAAACAACAAGACTGAAAGCGTATAAATCGGGTGACCGACCAGAAGCGTCAGGTTTTGCAGTAAGGCGAGCTCAACTGCGATGAAGCCAAAACCCAGGGCGGCAAAATAAAGCAGCGAGCCCGCATAACGGTACGCGGGGCTCTGGCCCGCTTCATTCGTCGCTTTCCGTCTCGGCATTCCCAGCACGGCAAACAACAGGAGCAGGCCGACACTCGGGGCAAGTAACCACCTCAGCAGACGCTCTGCGATCGTGCTGGGCATCCTGAACGGACGATCGATGGCAAAATAAAACGGACTGTCATCCCAGACGGCGCCGACGAATCGCGGCGACGCCGCGTCGTATTGCTCGAGCGTTTTCCTTCCGGCCAAAACGTCGGCAATCAACGGGGGCGCCGTCCCACCGGGAATGATAATTGGGGTTGCCTGCGTCCACTTCTCGGAAATCTCCCTGAGCTCTGCGTCCGTAAATGGTCGCTTGCGTAACATGAAGAGCATCTGCGGGTAATCGTTCGGCGCCGCCTGCTTCTCCATCAGCACTACAATTCTCTTCGCGGCTTCGCTGGCTCCCAACGTGGCCACCGCATTCGACACCAAACGCGGAATATCCATCTCCCAACGCAACACTACGACGATCCCGTTATCGCTGAGATGATCGTAATAGGCGCGCATGGCTTCGGATGTGTACAGATAATTTTCCGAAAGCGACAGACCTCCCGACGCGACCGAGGCCCATGAATCAACAAAGCCAAGCAGAATGATGTCGAACTTTCGATCGGTGCGGCTGATGAAATTGCGTCCTTCACTGAGAACAGTTTCCACGTCGGGCCGATCATAGAGATTGCCCGCGCGAGCACCGTAGCTGCGAACGAACTTGAGCATCAGCGGATTCATTTCGACTGCAGTTACTTTGCGAGAGCCGGAAGCGAGGGCGGCGACCACGTCCGGTCCTCCGCCTGGTCCGATAATCATCGTCTCGGCGTTGGGTGTCAGTCGAAACGGCAGGGCCCGATAGGAGCCGCGCATATCCTGCACGCTTTCGAGCTTGCCATCCCAACCGCGTATGCCGGTCCAGGCGTCAGAATCGATGTAGAGGCGCGCAAAACTATTCGGCAATCCTTCCACACAATCGATGCGCGAATACGCATTCCAGCCCGTTTGAACAATCCTGGATCCCGGCGATGCGTCCATCTGATTACGCATGGCCTTGGTCGTTCCCGGTTTCACCCGAAAGGTCCCGAACTTCACGGCGGAAAACGCGGCGCCCGCCGTGAGCAGAACTGCCGAAACCGCCACCCAACGCATCGCATGGTGCGCAGTCGCTTTGCCCTCTCCCCCTGCCAGAGGGTTGGCTGAGGGTTTGTCGACGGTCCCAATTTTTTTCTCTCCGGCCCGTGAAACGGGCGACAGAGAAAGTAAAACCGCAGCGATGGCCGGCGCAATCGCGCCAACCAGCAGCGCCGCTTCCCCGCCGAATACGTG
>DATISD010000417.1:0-11172 GCA_035469005.1 Pyrinomonadaceae bacterium
GTTGATCGGCAAAGCGGCCGGCGAGATTCAGATCGTGAACCACTCCAACTGTCACCACGTCGGGCGCATCCGTAAAACTGCGCACCTTTTTCATGAAATCGATTTGATGGCGGATGTCCAGAAACGTAAGCGGCTCGTCCAGAAACAGAAAGCGGCAAGCCGGGGTTGCTGAAGAACCATTCGCTCCGGATGACACCGCAGATGTCCGCCACAATTGCGCGAGCACCCGCGCAAAATTCACTCGTTGTCGTTCGCCGCCGCTCAAAGTTTGATAGTCGCGCCCACTGAATTCCTCGACGTCGAAGAATCGCATCAGTTCGTCCACGATCTTCTCGTCCGCTGGTCCCGGGCGGCCGCCGAAGTGAGGATAGCGGCCCATCATCACAACTTCGCGCACGGTCAGGGGAAACGCAACTTCAACCGCCTGGGAAAGTACTGCGCGCCGCTTCGCCAGATCAGGTTCGCTCGCAGGCTGCACGTCGCGGCCTTCGTACTCGATCGTTCCCGTCTGTGGACGCAGCAGCCGCGCCAGCACTTTAATCAAAGTCGATTTGCCCGCGCCGTTTGGACCCATGATGAGATGAAGCTGTGCGGGCTGGAACTGAAGCGAGACTTCAGAGATCAACGCTTTATCGCCGACCCGGAAAGTGACGTTGTTTGCTTGCAGCATAAGAAAGAAAGTGGCACAGACTTCAGTCTGTGAATTCCCTCACATCACAGACTAAAGTCTGTGCCACTAAAACACATATTGCCGCCGCCTCAGTAGTGACAAAAAGATCGGCACGCCCACCGCTGAAGTGACGATGCCGATTGGCAGCTCTGCCGGTCGCAGCACGAGCCGCGCGACGAGGTCGGCCAAACTGAGAAGCGTCGCTCCCAACAGCGCGCTGCCAATGATCAGATAACGATTGTCCGCGCCGCGCATCATTCGCAAAATGTGCGGCACGATCAATCCGACGAAACTAATTACGCCGGTAAAGGCGGTAGCGACAGCCACGATCACGACATTGATCGAGAGAATAATCCATTTCAGCCGGTTCACATTCACTCCGAGATATGTCGCTTCTTCTTCTCCAATCATCAGCGCGTTAAGTTGCTTTGCATAACGCAGCGCGAGAATCGTCCCGGCGGTCGTGGTAATCGAGACGATCGAGACAGCTTTCCAGTTCGCGCCTGATAATGTGCCAAGGCTCCAGAAGGTAATAGATCGCGCCTGCGGATCGCGCGCAATGTATGAAAGAAAACCAATCGCGCTCATGAAAAGCGCATTTACGGCCAGCCCCGTCAGCAAAAGCATCACGATCGACGCGCGGCCGTCCTCGCGAGACTTCGCCAACAGAAAAACCAGGTAGGTGGAAATGATGCCGCCCACGCATGCGGCCACCGGTAGAGTCCAAACACTGGCCGTAACCTGCAGGACACCACCCAGTACGAAAAACAGCGCTGAGCCGAAGGCCGCGCCGCTTGAAGTTCCAACCAGTCCGGGCTCGACGATTGGATTGCGGAAAAGCGCCTGCATCAAAGTACCGCCCACGCCCAGGCTGGCCCCCACAAACAGGCAGAGAATAGCGCGCGGCAAACGCAGCTCCAGAAAAATGCGTTGGGTTAAAGTTGGTTCAGCGTGTCCGGGAAATAGGGAGCTTAACGCCTGGCTGATATCGGCAATTGAAAAGTCAATAGCGCCAAAACGAATCGACGCCGCCAGTACGACGAGGGTTGCGAACGCTGATACAAGCAGGAGACCTCGGCGCGTGCCACGTTGCTTTGTCACTTTTGATGAATGAGTGCGGCGACCTTCTCGATATTTTCACCGGAGCGTGGACCAAAATACATTAGCACGTTTTCTTCGATTCGGAAGATGCGATTGTCCCTGGCGGCATTGGAAGTTGCGACGCCAGGCAGGGCCTTGATTTGATCGATGGACCCGCCCAAACGGTCGTAACCGAAATCTGTGATTAGAATGACATCCGGATTAGCTTGAGCAACTATCTCAGGCGACTCCATCCGTTGCATCCCTTTGTTGTCGATCGCCATCTGTCCGCCGGCTAACTCAATCATCGAGCTGGCGCCGCCGCCATCCCCGCCGCCACCTTTGCCGACGACAAGATAAACATTCGACGCCCGTCCGAAATGAATCACTGCTACTCTCGGATGATCAGGATACTGCTTAACTTTTCCTAAAGCAGCGGTCCTTTGCGCGTCCAGCGTATTGCACAGTTCTGCAGCTCGATTTTCCTTATGAAAGTAGGCGCCCATCTCGCGGATCAGTGCCCTGGTGTCATCAAACGAGTCGTTCTTAGCAGTGAACGTCTTCATCGGAATGTTCAGGCTTTGCAGCTGCTGAACGACATTCGGCGGTCCAATATTTCCATCGTGAATGATCGCGGTCGGGTGCAGCGAAAGGATCCCTTCGGCGCTCAACGCGCGATGATATCCGACCGTTTGCACCTTCTTTACGTCAGGTGGATAAGTAGTTGAAAGATCAACTCCAACGACGTGATCCTGCGCGCCCAACGCCCAAATGATTTCGTTGTATATCGGCGATATAACAACGTATCTCGCGTCGTTCGAGTCAGTGGCCGCGTTACGAAATCTGGAGCAGCTAAGTGTTAAGACGAGCGCGGCACAGAGCAGCGCCAAAAATGTGGTTCGTTTCATCGTGAATGCTCGGGTGCGCACGCCTCCGGCGTGCTGTTGAGATGGCACTCCAGAGGAGTGCGTACCGTCTTAAAACACAAATCGCGCCTGTAACTGAAACATCCTCGGCGGGTCGATGTTAGCGAACGCCGGAATCGCGTTGGTTGAAGTTCCCACGCCCCCGACGAACTGGCCGAACGTGGTCGCTGGAGTTGGGCCATCGCCATAGACGGTGACGCCACGGCCCAGCATGTTCGCGTGATTGAACAAATTGAAACCCTCGAGCCTCAGCACAATGCTCTTGCTCTCTGACAAACGGATGCGGCCTTCGACAAAAGTGGACACATCAGACGTCGGCGTCCCGTGGAATGCCGATTTGAGCATCACTATACCGTTAACAACCGGGCGGTCGTTGGTTGCGCCGTCGCCGTTGTTGTCAACGCCGGTGGTGGCGTTGAACGGACGGGCGGACGCCAGCATGGTAACTGTTCCCGCGGTGATGTTGTGCGGGAAACGGTAGCTGAATGTGATCACCGCGCGATGACGTTGATCGACCACGCTCGGTCCGCGCTCTTGCTCACCAAGCCGCTCGATGATGCTTTGGTTGGGCCCAATGCCGTTGCCGTCAGGCTCGCTCGTGTTCGTAGCCTTCGACAACGTGTAACTTACTGACGCGAAGATTTTTCGATTGCCGCGATAAGTAAATAACGTCTGCAAGCCGTTGTAATCGGCCTCACCCAGATTCATCAGAACATTGACCTGACGGACGCCTCCATTAACCGGAAGAATTGGACGCGTAGCATTCGCCGCGGCTACGGTTCTGACCTGTCCAGGCGCGGTACGATCAAATATCGAAGGAGCATTCAAATCTAAAGTTCGATCAAGGCCGGTCAGACGTTGATGCACGAAGTCGGCGCCGAAGAAGAACCCTTTCGCCACCTCGCGCTCTGCGCCGATCGTGTAGACCTGGCTGCGAGGGTTATCAAACTCATTCGGATAATTCGGCAGCCGGTTGAAGTTCAATCCATACCTGGCGAACTGGGCTGTGTAAAAGTCCCTTTGTCCTGCCCTGATCGTGATGTCGCGCGCCGGCAATTGACTGGGCGGCACAGTCCGCGGATCGACGTTCACCGGAACGCAGGTCAGGCAGGTCGGAAATCCGGTTTGTCCGGCGATCGCCGTGTAAGTCGTCAATCCGTCCAATCCATTGACCAGATAACTGGCCAGGGCATTGGCGCGAATCTGTGTGTAGTACATCGCGTAGCCGCCGCGGATTGAAGTGCGCGCGTCGCTTCCCGGGTGCCAGGCAAAGCCAACGCGCGGCTGAAAATTCTTCGTCGCCGTCGTCAGCGTCTGTCGATCGTACCGAAGGCCCAGGTCAAGAGTAAGGTTGGGTTGAACGTGAAAAGTATCCTGCACAAACGCGGTCAGCAGCCACTGCGGCAGCTCGTAACTGCTGATCCCAAAGTTGATCGGCTGCTGGTAATTCTGCACATTGGCCAGAGTCAATTGATCGAATGGCAAAGTCGCTGATGGGCCGGTTGTGACAAACGTAAACGTTCCCAGAATCGCGGTGCCCGGCTCGCTCCCCGTGCCACCAGAGGTGTGATGAATCACGCTGCCGCCCAAACGGAGGTAATGCGCGCCACGCGTCCACGATACCGTGTCCGAAAACTGGAACTGGTGGCCCCACAGATCCGAGGCTCTTGATTGCCCGATAGTGAACGGAACGGCTCCGCCTCGAGTGTACGTAGTAGACAGTTTTTGCGCTTCCCAGAGCGTAACCGGGTCGCCATGCAGGTACGAGAATCGTGCTTCGTTGAGGACCTTCGAATTAAATACCGTCGTGTGATTAACCTGAAAACTCCATGACCGTCGCGAGTACCTCCGCGCGACGCTGGGCGCACTCGTACCACCGACCGCGTCCTGCGGGTTGTCGTCGTAAAACCGATCGACGTTGAAACGAAACATCAGGTTTTGCTTCGCATTCAGCTTGTGATCCACTCGTCCATTGAACAGAAACTGGCGATAGTGGCCCGTCCAGTCGAGACTGCCATCGGCCGGCAAGACAAACGTGGGCAAAGTTGGCGAAAGAAAAGTCGTTCGATTCTGCCAGGTGTAGTCGGTGGTGACGAAGAAGAACGTCTTGTCCTTTACGATTGCTCCGCCAACCGTGCCCGAAACCTGAGCCAGTTGATCCGGAATATCTACCGGGTTGATCGCGAGCAGCGTGGTGGGCGTGACGCAGGTAGAAACCGACGGCGGACAGAACCCTTTGGTTGAGAATGTTTCTGCCTGCCAGCTGCCGGGTCGGTACATAAACAATCCTTCTCCGTGCAAGTCGTTGGTTCCGGATTTGGTGACAAAGTTCAACGCCGGACCGGACGTCCATCCGTATTCCGCGGAGAACGCGTTCGCAAGCACGTTGACTTCCTGCACGGCGTTCAGCGGCAAGGTCGTAATTGCCGTCTGGCGGCCCCACGCCTCATCGTTGTTTGCGCCATCCAGCGTGAAAGTCGTCGCCCGGCGTGAACCTACGCCGGTGATGAAATAGGTTGAATTGACGAATAGATCTCCGGTCCCCTTCCCCTGGCGGAACGCCGAATTCAGTAGCGGCAGCGTCGAGACCTTGCGACCCAGAATTGGCGTCTCGTTAATCTGTTTGGTTTCCAGCGGTAGGCCAATCTGCGGATTGGCGTGCACGCCTTCGGCAGTGCCAACCACGGTAACCTCAGCTTTCGAAGACCCAATTGCCAACGTCACTCTTATCGTCGCGGTTTCGCCTGAGCGCAGCGTGATGTCCTTGTGCTCTTCAGTGGCGAATCCATCCCTGGAAACGGTGACCGTATAGGTTCCGGTTAGTGACAACGCGGGAACCGTAACGCTGCCCTCGCTTCCAGTGACGGCTTCGCGCAACGCGCCGGTGGCGTCGTTTACGACCGAAACTTTAGCGTCCCTCACTACCGCGCCGTTTTGATCTTCAACTACGACAACCATCGAGGCCGTGTTCGGCGACTGAGCACCTACCAGCGAGCCACACATGCACACTAGCCCAACGAGCAAGGCAATATGAGGCCGGTTCAGTTTAAGCATTTCAATTGTCCTCGATCACTTAAGGTATGGGAATTGACAGGGGAAAACGCAATTTACTTGCTGTCAGGGAATACTACCAGCCGCCGTTGAGCCAACCCTCACCCTCGGTTCGGCTTACCGACATACGTCGCTTGGTAGTATTTACGGGGTGGACGTACGCTTGGCCGATCAAGGGATGTCTATCCATCGGCAAATCAGGATCTCTGGAAGCCTCAAGTATTTCTCAAGAGTGATCGAATCAGAATAGTCGCGCAACTATCCACCAGAAGAGAGATTTCCAACGTAGCTGGGTATGAACCGACACATCCATTCCGCCACGCTCAAGCTCGCACGGTTAGCTTCATCGATAATGGTTTCTGCCATCGTGCTGGCGGCCGGCGCGGGCTTGCACGCTCAGGAGAACTCGCGTGGCAGCATATCGGGTGTGGTAAAGGATGCGGGTGGCGCCGTCGTCAGGAAGGCCGACGTTTCCCTGATCACGTCACAACAAGTCGTCTTGAAAGATACGACCACAGACGATCAAGGTCGCTTCAAGTTTGATGACATCGGGGCCGGCTCGTATGTTTTAGTCGTCTCGCGAACTGACTTCAGCAGCCAGCGAGAAGTCGTGCGGGTGAACGCGGGAACCACGGTTGAAGTCGAGGTTCTTTTACAGGTCAATCAAATTAGCGAACAACTTACGATCACTTCGGAAGCTGGCCTGGTCGCCGAGGCGCGCAGCGTTGCTCAACCAGTCAACGTCATCGACGAAGAAAAGATCATTGAGCGCGCAACGGAAGTCGTAGCTCAGGCGGTTGACGAAGAGCAGGGCGTCAACCTCCAACGAACGGCCCCTTCTCTCAGTGCTGTCTTTGTTCGAGGAATGACCGGACGCAATGTCGGCGTCTATCTCGACGGCGTGCGCTACACGACGAGCGCGCAGCGCGGCGGCGTCGGCACGTTCTTTAGCCTGATCGAACCGTCGAGTCTGGATGTAATCGAGGTCTTGCGCGGTCCCAACAGTTCGCAATACGGTTCTGATGTGCTTGGCGGCGTGGTGAACTTCCTTTCGCATGCGCCCCGCTACGGGGCCAGCGACAAGGAATGGCACGGCACCACGAATGTTTTCTATTCGTCGGTCGCCAACAGCTTCGGCGGAAATCAGCTCTTAACCTATGGCACGCGCAGGTTCGGTTTTCTGCTAAATGCCAGCGGACGACGTGTTAACAAACTGCGTCCGGCTGAAGGTTTGGATTCTCACTCGGCATTGACGCGGTTTTTGGGAATCCCCTCAAACTTGAACTTGTTCGGTAATCGCCTGCCCGACACCGGTTTCACCCAGTATGGTGGCCTGGTCCGCGCCAACTATAATTTCGATGATCGAACCCAACTTCTTCTCAGCTACGCGCGCAACCAGCAGGACGCGGGCAAACGTTATGACCAGTTACTGGGCGGTGACGGCAATCTAATCGCCGATCTCCGCAACCTCATGACGGATTTCTTCTACATCCGTGTTGCTAAACAACGGCTCGGCGTTTTTGACAACGCCTCGTTTACTTTGTCATACAACAGCCAGCGCGAGGAGCGAGTCAATCAGGGCGGCCAGGGAAATCCGATCGGCGCCATCACGTTTCAACCCGAGCGCACGAGCGTGCTGGGATTCAACTTTTATTTGGATAAGCAATTCGGCGAGCGCCATACGTTGCTATTTGGCGGCGATGCATATCGGGATCACATCCACGCTCCGGCCTACACTTACGATCCGGTTACGAGAATCTCGACCCCGTCGCGTCCGCGCATTCCGGATGGCGCAAATTATCTTTCATATGGTGTTTTCGTGCAGGATGTCTTCAATGCCATTCCGGATCGACTGCGGATAAGCGGGGCGCTCCGCTACAGCGTCGCGTCGTACCGGTCGCGCGCGGCTAATGCACAGGTCGTCGGAGGCCGGCCGCTGTTTCCTGACGACAGCGCGCGCTTCGGCGCTTTTGCAGGGCGGCTTGGCGCCGTGATTACGTTGGGTGGCGGTTTCGACTTTGCGGCGAAGTATGCACGCGGCTTCCGTGCGCCGAACACCACCGACCTGGGAATCATCGGATTGGTTGGGACGGGGTTTGAAGTCGATGCCACAACTGCCGCAGGTCTCGGAGGTCTTATCGGCACAACTGCCGGAGCCGATGCGGTGTCGACTGGAATTCCGGTTACTGGATTGGAAGCCGAAACGGCTGACAGCTTCGATTTCAGTCTGCGATTCAATCATAAACGTGGCGGGTTTGAGGTGACCGGATTCACCAGCAAACTCAACAACGTCTACTTCGATCAAGCCCTGGTTTTGCCGCCGGGAGCCGTCGGCAAATTCCTGGGCAGCGAACAGATTACCGCTCAGAATGCGAACGGCCTGGTGTTTGTCGCTGTCGCTACCAGCCCGGTGCTGGTGCGCGTGAATTTTGACGACGCGCGTTTCAACGGAATCGAAATCAACGCGCACGCGCTGATAAATCGCCAGTTCAGTGTGAATGGAAACTTCACTTACATTGAGGCTCGGAGTTTCTTCAACAATCAGCCTCCAAACATAGAAGGCGGCGTGCCACCACCGACTGGTTTCATCAGCTTGCGCTACCAGCCCCGCTCGACGTTTTGGGTCGAAGCGTATTCGACCATCGCTGGCAGTCAGGATCGACTTTCAACTCTCGATCTTGCGGACCGGCGAACAGGTGCGGCACGATCGCGCACGCAAATCCAAAATTTTTTCCGGCGCGGGGCCTGCGTACGCGGCGTAACGACGCCCGGGTCAACCGGGTGCGGCTCGGCCTCGGCAACGGCAATTCTGGTTCCGACCGGCGAGACGTTGGCACAAGTGCAAAATCGGTTGTTGCCAATCGGCGCGACAATCAACGGCGTGACCGTCGTAAACAACGACACGGCCGTGCCGTTATTTACTGAAGTGAAAGGTTACGGTTTGTTCGGTGTGCGCGGCTCATACCGCGTCGGCAAGCACTCAGAACTGTTTGTCGATTTCGAAAATATCTTCGACAAGTCCTACCGCGGAATCAGCTGGGGCATCGATGGCGGCGGCCGCGGCGTGACAGTCAGATATTGCTACCGGTTCTGAAAGCGAGCGGAGGCGGTGCAGAGGACTGGAGCGCAACCGTCTCGGTTGCCGCGTAAGGCAAGTGATGCCGATTGCAAGCGAGGACGCTTGGCTCCAGTACGGATCAAGAACCCGCTGATGCGGGTGCTACTGACGCGCATTATTTCCCAAACCAGCCTATCGGCTTGCCGGATAGATCAACCCACACGCTCTTAACGTGCGTGTACAGTTCCAGCGCGTGCCGGCCCATCTCGCGACCATAGCCTGATTGCTTGTAGCCACCAAACGGCGACGCGGCATTGAACATGTTGAATGTATTGATCCAAACGACCCCGGCCTTAACCGCTTTGGCAAAGCGGTGGGCCCGCGTGATGTCGCGGGTCCAGATACCGGCGGACAAGCCGTAGATGGTTTCGTTCGCCTGCCGAATCAGATCCTCGTCGTTATCAAAACTGATCACAGACGTAACTGGGCCAAAGATTTCTTCCTGCGCGACACGCATCGAATTATTCACGTCGCTGAAGATCGTCGGCTGGAAAAAGTAGCCATTCTGAAATTGCGGATCGAGCTGTGGCGACCCACCTCCCGCTAACACCGTGGCGCCTTCTTCGCGGGCGATGCCGACATAGCTCTTTATTTTCTTGAGCTGTTCTTCGGAAACCTGGGGTCCCATCAGGGTGGCCTTATCCATCGGGTCGCCGACCTTGATGCGATTGGCTTTTTCTTTGAATCGCCCGAGAAATTCTTCTTTGATTTTCTCTTCGACAAACAGACGCGAGCCCGCACAACAGACCTGGCCCTGATTGAAGAAGATTCCCATCATCGCGCCGTTCACGGCTTGATCCAGATCAGCGTCAGCAAAGACTATGTTCGGCGCCTTTCCGCCCAGCTCGAGCGAAACCTTCGTCAAATTGTCGGCGGCTGCCTTCGCGATGCGCTTGCCGATTTCAGTCGAGCCGGTGAACGCAATTTTGTCGATGCCTTTGTGAGAAGCGAGCGCGGCCCCGGCCGTTTCACCATAACCCGGCACGACATTCACGACGCCTTCGGGAAAGCCTGCCTCCTGGATCAGTTTCGCCAATTCCATCGCCGTAACCGGAGTTTGTTCTGCCGGCTTCAAGACGACCGTATTTCCCGCCGCCAATGCGGGCGCGAGTTTCCACGCGGCCATCAACAAAGGAAAGTTCCAGGGGATAATCTGTCCGCACACACCAACCGGCTCGCGCAAGGTGTAATTGAACATCTGACCCGGCACCGGAATCGTTTCGCCTTCAATCTTCGTCGCCCAGCCGGCAAAGTATTCAAAGTTCTCGACCACGCTTGGTATATCGATGTACGTCGATTCCTTAATCGGCTTGCCGTTGTCCGATGTTTCGAGTTCGGCCAGTTGGGGCGTGTCGCGCTCGATTAATTGCGAAAGCTTGTACAGCAATCGCCCGCGATCGCGCGCGCTCATCTTTGACCATTTGCCTTCAAAGGCCTTGCGCGCAGCGGCGACGGCTTTGTTGATGTCGGCCTTGTCGGCTTCGGCGACCTCGGCGAATGTTTCCCCGGTCGCAGGATTTGGTGATTTGAAAGTTTTGCCGGACTCGGCATCTACGAATTGTCCATCAATGAAAAGTTGATAACGTCGCGGCGTAGTTTGTGCTGGTTGCGGTGTCGACATGATTGCTCCTTTAAATGGTGACCTATGGGACAAATGTGACGAAGGCGACACATGCGTCCCATAGGTCACATCAGTCTTATTTTCTTCTTCTTTCAGCCAGGCGCGCTTGTGTCATGCGTTCGCTTAAGCCGCCCTCAGTCACGAATGCCCTTTCCAATTGCCGAATCTGATGATCAAGCAAATAATTCGTCTGATGAATTAAGCAAATAATAATATTCGCCGCCACCTCGGGCGGTCGTGTTTCAATATACGTCCTAAATGTCTCATAAGTCACATTGCCTCGTCGCCCCAGCTTGCGCACGAACATTGCTTCTCGACTGTTCTTTTCCCAAAGTCGCAAACCTCGGACACGTAAAAAGTCACGATAATCTTCCAGCAGTTCTTCCAGACTCGCGCGGGCTACGTTCGTCAATTTAACTTCTGTTTTCTTCGAAGTCCCGGATGCGAGACTACCTTCAAGTATGTTCTGCTTCCCTGAGCGCGCCGCCTGAATCATCTGATCAATTGTACGATCACCTCTTTGCAAGTAGCGGCTGCCAAACCAAACCGTTGCGTCATAAATGATACGGGATTTTTGAAACGACAGCAGATCCTGATAACCACCATGCGCCGGGATAAATCGCTCGGTCATGCGGCGATATTAACCATCGACATTACATGCGTCCACTTCAATACTTTGCCGCTATTGCATCAAATCGCTGAATAG
>DATISD010000418.1:0-6080 GCA_035469005.1 Pyrinomonadaceae bacterium
TCTCACCGGAGATGAATAGTGACCCTGACTGAAAAAGACAACCTTGATGGCGGCGGCGTCGTGCCGGGCTTTCAAATCAAAGTAGCGGAAATTTTTGCTTAATACATCGAGAGTTAGAAAGGCAATTATGACTACACAAGGTAACGGCTCAGGCAATGGACACGAAGGCGCGGTCGACACTTCGGTGTCCGCCGAAAGCGAAGGCGGCGCTTCAATCTTTCATGTCGCGCCACCTCCGGGAGAATTAACGAAGAAAGATTTCGTCTCGAACCAGGAAGTACGCTGGTGTCCGGGCTGCGGCGACTACGCGATTCTTAACAACGTGCAGAAGGTCATGCCCGATCTCGGCATTCCGCGCGAAAAAATGGTTTTCGTTTCCGGCATTGGTTGTTCGTCGCGCTTTCCGTATTACATGAACACCTACGGCTTTCATGGAATTCACGGGCGCGCGCTGCCCATTGCCACCGGCGTCAAGGCCGCGAATCCCGAACTTAGTGTTTGGGTGGTCACCGGCGACGGCGACGCGCTTTCCATCGGCGGCAATCACTTCATTCACGCGCTGCGGCGAAATCTGGACATCAATGTAATTCTCTTCAATAACCGCATCTACGGTTTGACGAAGGGCCAATACAGTCCGACTTCAGTTTTTGGTCAGCGCACAAAATCAACGCCCATGGGCGTGATTGATTATCCGGTCAACCCGCTGTCTCTGGCGATTGCCAGCGAAGCGACCTTTGTGGCTCGCTCGATCGATATAGATGTGAAGCACCTCGGCGCGATGGTGGAGGCCGTGGCCAAACACAGAGGCGTTTCGTTCCTTGAGGTCTATCAAAATTGCAACATCTTCAACGACGGCGCCTTTGATTACTTTGCTGAACGCAGTGTCCGGCCGGATAAGGTTCTCTATCTCGAAGACGGCAAGCCCATGATCTTTGGCAAGGATCGTAATAAAGGCATTCGCATGAACGGCGCGCATCCCGAAGTCGTCACTATTGGCGAAAACGGAATTACCGAAGCAGATATTTTGGTCCACAACATTCAGCTCCAGGATCCTTCCGTGGCCTTCATGCTGGCACGCATGGAGCAGCCGGACTTTCCGCAGCCAGTCGGAGTATTTCGCGCCGTCGAACGTGCCAGCTACGATCAATTGATGGCGGATCAAATCGAAACCGCAATTGCCAAGTCCGGGCCTGGCAGCCTGGAGAAACTGATCTACTCCGGCGATATGTGGACGGTGGAATAACATTGCCGATTTTTGATCGCCGATGGTTGATTTAATTGTCGGCACCAGGCAATCGAAAATCAGAGATCGAAAAGCGAAAAAATGTTCTGTCCTTCCTGTGGTCACGACAACATTGAAGGCGTCGATCGATGCGAAGAGTGCATGACGCCGTTGCTGACTCTCGACGTACCCCGTCCCGATTCAACCGAAGGGCTCGCCCGCTCAGTGATGGAGGACAAGCTGAGCCAGATCGGGCAGGAGTTCCTGGGCGTAGCTCCCGATGCTCCCGTCAGCGAAGTAATCAAACAAATGAAAGCGGCGGGGCTGGGTTGCGCGCTGATTCTTGATCAGGGAGAGTTGGTGGGCATCTTCACCGAACGCGATTTGCTCAACAAGCTAACGGGCAAGGCTGCGGACCCGCGGTCGATCGCGGTGAAGGACCTGATGAGCGTCAATCCTGAGTTTTTACGCGAGACAGATTCCGTGGCCACCGCCTTGAACAAAATGTCGATGGGCCGCTATCGCCACATACCCATACGGAAGGCTGACGGCTCGTACTGCGTAACCTCCATCAAGCACGTGCTGAAGTACATTGCCAAAGCAGAGTGGTAAGCCTCCAAGCCGTTGGTTACCGTCCAAACCTCTGGCGGTATTCAATCGAAGTAATAAACGCCTTGACCATCTCAGCGTCGATGAAGTTCCCATTGAACTGATTTAGTTTCGTCAGCCAGAAATCATAGCCAGTGTGATCCGTATCCTGCGGATCGTTCCGGTTGCGGCGCAGGTAACCGAAGTACTGCATCAACACGAAGGCGCGATTAAAGTCACTGCCCGTCAGATCGGAATCTTCCGCTACGGCCCGCAACACCTGGCCACGACTGCTGGCGCCCGAACTCAGATCACTTACCAACTGATCGCGTTAAACCTAAGAATTGAAATATACTTTCAGATCCCTCGAATGAAGCGGCACATTCTCATCTATGGTCTGGTCGGCGGACTTCTGATTGTCCTGCTGAAGCTGGTTGAATACCGGTTTCTGGTCATCGAGCACTCGATTGAAATCTACGGCGGCCTGATTGCGCTGTTGTTCGCCGTGGTGGGCATCTGGCTGGGACTGAAACTCACCAAGACTAAAGAGAAGGTCGTCATCAAGGAAGTCCCGATCGCTGCTGCCGAGAACTTCAGCCTGAATGAAACTCGTCTGCGGGAACTGGGGATCACCCCGCGAGAATTGGAGATCCTGGAACTGATAGCGCGCGGGCTGAGTAATCGCGAGATTGCCGAACAGCTCTTCGTCAGCGAGAACACGGTCAAGACCCACTCGAGCCGGCTGTTCGACAAGTTAAGCGCGCGGCGCAGAACCCAGGCAGTTCAGTTGGGAAAAGAGTTTGGCTTGATTCCTGAACAGCTCAGGGTTAAGGTCCGAAGGACCGGCATTTAATAGCCGCCGAATGACATGAGGTCAGGTGAGTCAAATATGATCAACGGTTTCCAATTCTCAGTTTTGGCGCTTTTCACCTGCTGAAGTCCTCTTTCCTGCCACGAAAGAATGATTTTGTCTTCAGAAAGCGAAATCACCCGAAAGTATGACGACCAGACACCGTGGTGAGAGGTAATCTCCAGCTCGGATTTCAAATCTAAAGGAGAAGCTCTGATGAAAAAGACAGTTTTGATTTTCGGGTTGATTTCCGGCGCCGTCTCGGCGGCGATGATTTTCGCGACCCTTCCTTTCGTGTATCGGATCGGTTTTGACAAAGGCCTTGTCGTCGGCTACACGACCATCATTCTTTCATTCCTGCTGGTTTTCTTCGGCATTCGTTCTTATCGCGAAAACGTGGGCGGCGGGACGATCACCTTCGGCCGGGCCTTCGCCGTCGGTATTCTAATCACGCTGATCTCGTGCGTCTGCTACGTCGTAGCCTGGGAGATTCTCTACTACAACTTCATGCCCGATTTTGCCGACAAGTACTCGGCGTATGTACTCGAGAAAGCGAAAGCCGCAGGGGCCACAGCCGAAGCAATTCAAGCGCAGATGGAAGAAGCGAAAAAGTTGAAGCAGATCCTGGACAATCCGTTCTTAAACGCCGCGGCTACCTTCACCGAACCGTTTCCGATCGGATTGATTATTACTTTGATCTCGGCGCTGATCCTGCGGAAGCGGAACAAGTCATCATCGAGTGAGAGTGCCGTCAACGCCACCGCTTGAATTTCCGCGAGTAACTTTTGCGAACGACTTTTCGAAACGCCTTGAGCCGCAGCCGGGAATGAACAGCGCCGAAGGCGCGGCATTCAGCAGCCGCGGCCGTAAGGCCGTGGATTGAGGACCCTCAAGCTGGGAATCGAGGCCCGAAGGGTCGTCAGTTATCTGTGAAATGCGCGTTAATGCAGCACCTTCGGCGCTCGAGTATTTTATGTTTCAACCATCCACGGTCTCACGACCGTGGCTATTTAGTGACGGTCCTTCGGACCTCACCTCGTAAGACGTTTTTCCGAACTCGCTCATTGCGCTCCAGCTGGATTGAGCGAGTCATTCCGGAATAACGTTCGAGCCTTTAGTCCTCGACCGCAGGCTGACGCGCTTCCTTGCCACGCACTGGTAAGCCGACGCCGCCCATCTCATAAATCTGGCGTCCCTTCCAGGCTACGCCCTTCCCGCGAACGATGTTGACGGTCGAGATCAGAAGCGCTGTATAAAATAGCGAAAGCCCGAGGGGAGTCGTAAATGCATAGGAAACCGGAATTTCAAATTTCCTGCAGATAAGCACCAAAGTGAAAACCTGAGTGCCCCAAATGGCGAGCGCCGGGAAAAGCAAACCTGGCAACTCACTCGATCCTGCCAGAACCATCAGCAAACAGACGATGGCGACGAACACCGGCGCAACTACAAACGCATAGCCGGTGATGACGGTTAGCGCGGCCAGAACCATCGAGTACCGCATGCCGGCCAACATCCCGCGTGAGAGAAATTCCCAGATTTCTCGAAAGCCATTTTGCATCCGCGTTCGCATCAGATTTGGAGCGTGTTCGATGCGGTACCGCGCGCCTGAATTCTTTAGCAGTTCGGCGAGGCGCACGTCTTCAACGATGTCCGCCCGCACTGCTGAGAAGCCTGCGATGCGCGCCAATGCTTCCCGGCGAATCAAAGAAAATCCACCAAAAGCAAAAGCCTGTTTCAGCTTCGGATGATTGAGAATAAAAAAGGGGTACCCACCTAACAAGGTTAGTAACCACGCAGGCGTAAACGCGCGTTCCCAAAACGATCCGGCTTCAAAAGACGGCATCAAGGTCAATACATCCGAGTTGCCTGCAATCGCATGGCCCAGCGCGGTGCGAATTGCGGCAGTCTCAAGGACCATGTCGGCGTCCAGGGTGACTATCCACTGGCCGCGTGAAACTTCTAACGCCCGCTGGAGGGCATAAGGTTTTCCGAGCCATCCTGCGGGTGGTTCGGCATTGTTAATGACCCGCAGACGATCATCGGTCTCAGCGAGTGAATCCAGAATTGATCCGGTGCTGTCTGTCGAACGGTCATTAACGGCAATGACCTCGATCTGTTTGTAATCCTGAGAAAGAATCGAAGCGAGAACCTGAGACAGGACGCGGTGCGCTTCGTTGCGTGCCGGTAAGAGGATAGAGACAAGTGGTGGATTTGTGGTTAACTGCGAAACTGACGTAGCCGGCAATGGCTTTCGCTGAGCGAGCCCGTAAAGAGCTATCCCGGCGAAGCCGAGCCAGCCAACGGCGCAAATCCACGCGATGACCGTGAGAATGGTAAGCCCGACCGGTTCCAATCCGAGATTGATCATTAATACTCGGGCGGTCTTCGCCGCTTAGCGGCGGTTTGAATTTAGCCCGGCCTTTCAAAGGCCGGGGATCAGTACAACCCAACAAACATCGTCGCGTCAGCGACGGATGAAACACTCACTCAATCGTCGCTGACGCGACGTAACAGTTCATTCCTCTTCGAACCCGGCCTTGAAAGGCCGGGCTAAACTCACCCGTCGCTCTGCGACGAAAGCAGAACTCCCTTGATAAGACTCATCGATTTTTGCCCAAAGCCGATCTATCGGATCCTCGATTTGATGTGCGCCAGTATACCGTGGACCATGTTCAGTCGAATCACCGGCGCTTCCGCAAGAAGACATGCGTCGCGCGTTCGCCGGCAACGTGCTTCTCGCATTCATAACCCAGAGAACGCATATCAATGTCGTGCAGGAGATGTTCTCCCGAACCAAGCAGGACCGGCCGAAGGGCGAGATGCAGTTCATCGATCAGCCCGGCACGCAGATATTGTCGAATCGTGGCGACGCCACCGCCAATGCGGACATCGCGATCACCGGCCGCAGCTTTGGCCTGCGCCAGCGCCGCTTCAATGCCTTCGGTGACAAAATGAAATTCTGTGCCTCCGGCCATCTTGAGCGGCGGCCGCGGGTGATGCGTCAAGACAAAGACCGGCGTGTGATACGGCGGGTCTTCGCCCCACCAACCCTTCCAACTTTCATCCGGCCAGGGGCCTCGAACCGGACCGAACATGTTCCGGCCCAGTATCCACGCGCCAAAATTGGCAAAGCCCTGAGCCGCGATCTCGTTGTCGATGCCGGTTTCACCCTCTGGTTCCCCGTGCATCTGGCGCCAGACGCGCGTGTGAAAGAACGACTCCATCAACTCCGGGCCATTGACGCCGAGCGGGTTCTCGAGATTCTGGTTTGGCCCTGCCCCGTAACCGTCTATGGAAATCGCGAAGTTACTGACGCGAACTTTGGACATTTATACATTCCCCTGGGATTTGTTTCGAGAAAAACAATTCATTAAACAAGCCACATTATTGCCGAACGTTGACAGATCGTCACTTCGGAGT
>DATISD010000419.1:0-2708 GCA_035469005.1 Pyrinomonadaceae bacterium
AGCAGACCATTGGCGGCGGTTTCGACCAGACCGTGAGGAGTGCGGATTGTCTTGATCAGACCGCCGGCGCGATCAGTCTTTTCGACGATGCGTACTTTGTGACCCTGTTTGGTGAGAAAGTAGGCGGTCGTCAGACCCGAGAAACCTGCGCCGACGACTGTGATGGTTGCCATGACTAGTTTGGAGTTCCGCCTTCAGGCGGCAATTTCCGCTCAGAGATTCCGCCTAAAGGCGGGACTCCATACTCAAAGCGCTTGCGAGAAAACCTGCGGCCTCTGTTCCTGGCTGCGCAGCCTCTGATCAAAGAACATGCAGGCGTTGCGGAGGAAGGGCGTTCCCCTCTCGGTTAATTGCAGGCTGTCGTCAGAGACTTTCACCAAACCATCTTCGATCATCGGCCGCAAAAAAGCCTTTGCGTCTTTCTGCTGCCCCGGACGCAGGTCAACCTTAAAGCGCGTCATGAACTCCAGAATCTGTTCGCGCAACCGGCGATCTTCTTCTGAAAGTAAGTGGCCCCGTAGAGTAGGTATCTCGCCCTGACGGACGCGGCGTTCGTAAACCGGAAAGGCCTTTTCGTTCTGATGAAAGCAGGTCGGAGTTTCCGAAATGGCACTCACGCCCAGGCCCAGCAAGACCGTCGTTCGCGTTTCCGTATAACCCTGAAAATTCCGATGTAGGGTATGTTTGCGTTGAGCTTCGGCCATGCCGTCACTCGGAAGGGCAAAGTGATCCATGCCGATTTCAATGTACCCGGCCTGGGCCAACATCTCACGCGCTAATTCATAGAGAGCGCGCTTCTCTCCAGCTACCGGCAAATCTTCGTCCTTGTAACTTCGCTGCGCCGGCTTGATCCAGGGGACACGTGCAAAACTGTATAGCGCAATACGATCGGGCCGGAGATCGATTGTCTTCTCGACCGTCTCGCGAAAACGATCGGGATTTTGCCGCGGCAGCCCGTAAATTAAATCGTAATTCACCGAGGTATAGCCCAGTTCACGCGCAATATCCGTCACTGACCGGGTCACTTCATAAGGTTGATGACGATTAACCAGCCGCTGCACCTCCGGATCGAAATCCTGCACCCCGATCGAGATGCGGGTAAAACCCAGTTCGTGCAGCATGATTAACTGATCGCGGGTCGTGTGACCGGGATGAACTTCAACCGAAGCTTCGAAACGATTTTGATCGATGCGCGCCTTCGAAAGAATCGGTTTCAGGATGCGCTCGAGGTTTTCTTTGCCGAAGAATGTCGGCGTGCCGCCGCCAAGATGCACCCCAAGCAAGGGCCGTTCGGCCAATGCCGGCACGCGATCGAGATAAAGATTCCATTCGGTCGAAAGCAGGTCGACGTAGCCTTCTTCGCGCCCGTGGTCGCGCGTGATCACGGTGTTGCACGCGCAAAACGTACACAACGATTCGCAGAACGGCAGGTGAAAATAGAGCGACCACGTCGCCGCTTCATCGGCAAACGCCTTATTGAGCTCTGCGAGCCAACGGTCCGTCGTCGGCGAATCAGTCCAGAACGGAACGGTCGGATAGCTCGTGTAACGGGGGGCCGGGACGTCGTACTTGGCAAATAAATCTGTCACTGCATTACCTCTCTAACTGTATCAACAAAAAGCCTGACGTTATCTTCCGGGGTTCCGGGCAGCACGCCGTGACCGAGTCCGCAAATCCAACCTGCCGGTTTTTGGTCAATCATCGGTTGCAGATAGCTTCTCAAATACCTCTGAAGTTCGCCACGCTCGGCGAGGAGCAACGTCTGATCGAAATTCCCCTGAACAAAGCCTTGCGGGAAGGTTGAGAAGACTTCGCCCAAGTCCCAACGGTGATCCACACCGATGCCGGCGAGCGCTCCGGAATCGAACAACTCGTGTCGCAGATGAGCGGGCTGAGTTCCCTTCGAGTAGTAACCGATACGCGACCCGTTGGTTGCGGTCAGGCGCTGAAGCTGCGGCACAACTTCAGAGGTGAAAATGCTCGGCGCTAATTCGCCCGCGGCGGTGTCGAAGATCATTACAACTTCGGCGCCGTTGTCGAGCTGCAACTCAATGTTACGCTCGAGCAGCGGCACCATCGTTTCGCAAAATCGTGAAAACAACGGCAGTAATTTCTTCGACTCGCTGAGGCTGCCTTTGTGCGTACCTTCAACGGCATAAACAAACAGCGTCCACGGACCGCCAATAAATCCAATCAAGCTGCGATCGTTCGGCACTTTCTCGCGCGTCGCGCGCATGGCGTCACCCTGGAATTGCAGATGGGGCCACGCGTCATCGACCCTGCGCATTTGCGAAATGCTTTTTTCATCCAGTTTCCATCCCAGCTGCGGTCCGCTGTCCCGATATTCCAAACCCATGCCCAAAGCTTCGAGCGGGAACAAGAGATCGCTGAAGAGAATTGCCGCATCGAAGCCGAAATCGAGCACCGGACCGAGCGCGACTTCGGCCGCCAATTCCGGTTGCTTGCACAACTCCATGAACGAGTGCCTGGCGCGCAAAGCCTGGTAATGTTTGTGATAACGGCCCGCCTGACGCATCAACCAGATTGGCGGAACGGCTTGCGGCCGTCTCGCCAGCGCGTTTTGAAAACGAGCGTTACCGCTTTGTTCTGTTATGGCCGTTGAAGTCATCTGATTGTTTCTCCCTCTCCCACTGGGAGAGGGTCGGGGTGAGGGATTACGCGAGCAACTACTTTTGTCTTTCTCCCCC
>DATISD010000420.1:0-1581 GCA_035469005.1 Pyrinomonadaceae bacterium
TCACTAACGACTATAAGCCATGGCAGTTCCTATGTGCGCATCCTATGAAACATTTATATTTTAAGTATTTGAATTACACAAAGTGGCGTGATTTTACCGAAAAAGATCGAACGCCACGTAATATGGTTAAAAGGTTTCTCGGTGTTCACTTCCCTTCAATCGCGCGGCTAGCTGGGACAGCCTACATGTTTGGAAAGCGTTTTTAGGACGGCTGACCTGCTTCCCTGTTTCTGGACCGGTCTTTGCTGGAAAATTCCAGTTTAGCGGCAGCTGATTCGGGCCGTTGGACGAGGAAAGACCATGAAGAGATCGAAGTTTACGGAGGCGCAAATTGCTTTCATTCTACGGCAGGCTGAGGAAGGCACGGCGATCGGCGAGGTCTGCCGCAAGGCGGGAATTTCAGAGGCGACGTTTTATAACTGGCGCAAGAAATTCAACGGTCTGACGCCGTCGGAGATGAAACGCCTGCGCCAGCTCGAGGAAGAGAATGGCAAGCTGAAGAAGATCGTCGCCGATTTGTCGCTCGACAAGGCGATGCTGCAGGACGTGATCCGCCGAAAACTTTGAAGCCTGCCCGGAAGCGTCAACTGGTGGATCATGCGCGGTCGACCTGGCGGGTGAGCATTCGACGAGCTTGCCGAGCGTTGCCGGTTGACCGATCGACCTACCACTATCGCTCCCGTCGATCTGGGCAGGCCGAACTCAGCGCCCGGATCAAGGAGATTGCGGCGACCCGCGTGCGCTATGGATATCGGCGCATTCATGTGCTGCTGCGCCGCGAAAGCTGGCCGGTGAATGTCAAGCGCGTCTATCGGCTGTATCGCGAGATGGGCCTGCAATTACGCAACAAAACGCCCAAGCGCCGCGTCAAGGCGAAGCTTCGTAATGACCGCTGCATACCAACGCGATCGAACGAGACCTGGGCAATGGACTTCGTGCATGACCAATTGGCGACAGGCAAAAAGCTGCGCGTGTTGACAATCGTCGATACGTTCTCACGGTTTTCGCCGGCAGTGGAGCCGCGTTTCACCTTCAGCGGCGCCGACGTCGTGGAAGTACTGGAAAGGGTCGGGCGAGAAGTAGGATTCCCGACCATAATACGGGTTGACCAGGGTACCGAGTTTGTGTCGCGCGATTTGGATCTGTGGGCGTACCAGCGTGGTGTCACGCTCGACTTCTCCCGGCCAGGCAAGCCGACCGACAATGCCTTCATTGAATCGTTCAACGGCAAGTTCCGAGCGGAGTGTCTGAACGCACACTGGTTCATGACCCTCGACGACGCGCGGCGAAAATGCGAGGCTTGGCGTAGAGACTACAACGAGGAGCGACCCCACAGCGCAATCGGCAACAAAGTCCCGATTGACCTGATCGACCGGTCAGTAGCATCCGGCCCGCTCTGACCGAAACGCGCTGGAAAAAGCCCAGCACCCTGGTCCAAGGATGGGGAGCAGCTCACTGAACCGCCAGACTCTGGTCACACCTGGATGAAAGTTGGGGGCGACGTCACGATCCACATAGAAGGACTACGAGCACGCCTTCCGCAGAAGACTGGCCACGATCTGATCGGGACAGGGCGCCTCT
>DATISD010000421.1:0-2713 GCA_035469005.1 Pyrinomonadaceae bacterium
TACAGAACCGCGAGCGATAGCGAGCGGGATCAAGACGATACTTTTCTTGGAATTTAGTTGTTGCCGAACCGATTTAGCGCCCTTTGCCGGAAGTTGTTGCCAACTCTCGGAGATCAAAAGAGTCGAGCCACACGGTGCCAAAGGCGGCGCACGGACCACCGTCACAACCCTGCCGGGTGAACTGCAAACGAACTGCGTTAGTCTTATCTCGCGTCGCGAACTCAATTGAGAATTCACGCCATGTGGTCGCGGCGGAGACGCCCGGCGATTGTGCCAGAGCCGGGCCTTTTTCATCAGCGGCGTCGACTACCGCCAGGACCGGAACGGCCGCAGACAGGTAATCCTTCGAGAGAGCCTGAAATGTCAGCCGATAATTTGTATGAGGCTTTACCAGAACCAGTTGAGTCACGACCGGAGTCGCGGGGTTTGAGTCGCCCCGAAAATCTATCCGCAGACTTTTGTGGCCGCTTTGGTACTGCGTCGGATCGGCTGACATTGTGACATTGGGAAGGTTGGCTGATATCTGCCAGTCAAAACCAATCTCTCCGACCGCGATTTCATCTTCAAAACCGGGATTGAGCAACGAAGGGGCGCCGCCAGATAAATGATGAAGTCTGGCCCAAACTTCACGAGCTTCCACGAACAGACTTCCCTGCAGGAGCGCGTTCATCAAGTTGTGAGCCCCCTCACTCGTGGGAGACCTCACCGCGCGAAATTGTTCCAGCGCCGGCAGTCCCTGGTTGTGTCCGGCGAAGAAAATTGCCAGTGCCGTGCGCGCATTATCTGTCTGAGGCTGAATCGCGTTGATTGTCTGCGCCGGATCGTGACGATAGGTTCCCCACGCAAGGTCGATAACGTTCGGCAAGAGCGTTTCGTCGCTGGTCGCGGCAAAACGTAGTTCCTGAACTGCTTCCGGCGTGTTGTTCGTCCGCAAAAACAGATTGCCCAGCAGCCAGTGA
Source organism: Pyrinomonadaceae bacterium (assembly GCA_035469005.1). GTDB lineage: Bacteria > Acidobacteriota > Blastocatellia > Pyrinomonadales > Pyrinomonadaceae > UBA11740. Next base: position 960 of record DATISD010000421.1, read on the forward strand.
GATTTCGCGTACACGGGCGACAGTACAGTCGCTTGTCGCAGGGCCCGGACCGCGCCTTCCTGATCGTTATTGAGATCGCGCGACACGCCCAGCAGCATCCAGAGAAAATAGTCGCGCGGTCTTAGTTGGATTGCCCGCTCGAGCTCGCGACAAGCAGCGGGGTAATCGCCCGTCCGCTGCAGCACCGCCCCGCGCGCTGCGTGGGTCTCAGGGTCATTTGTAACCAGGCCGACGGCGCGGTCAGCGTAAGCAACATTGTTCGTGCGCAATGCGTCCTGGGCCAGAGTTCGCGCTCGGCCAATTCTTACCGCTTGCCATAGACCGACGCAGCAAGCTGCAGCCGCGAGCACCGCGATCGTCCCACGCTTCATTTATTGATTGTTTGTTGTAAAGCCGAAAGGATTAGCCGGCCTCAAAATACCGGAGGCCGGCTTGCGAGAACTAATTCGATGGCGTACTGCCGCTCGTCGTTCCGCCGCGAGACAGCGCTACGCCGAGAGCGGTTCCGACACCAGCGCCGATTCCTATGCCCGCCCAGGCAGCAGTGCTCAGGCCGCCGCCGAACGAACCCAACTGACCATTAGGCAGAATGCAACCAGCCACATGCCGCCGTTTCTTGTCCGTCTTTTCTGAGTCTGTATCAGTGTAGAGTTCCATCTCGCCCGGTAACTCGTTCAGCACGTTGCTCTTCTTCCTGGTGACCGCGCAACCCCGAATGACCTTCACCCGGACGTTGCCGTTCGCATCAAAATCGAGTTGGATTTTTGAGTTGGGCTGAAGCTCGACGATGCCTGCGTCTCCAAGGTCAATTGTCGCACCCACTTGATCCGGAGTCTCAATCGTTGCCCCCGTCAGAATGGTGGCGCCAGTCCCAGCCGCGTTCCCGTTGACAGTTATCGGCTGGTTATTCCGAGTCGTAAGTCGCGCCGTCAGAGTTTGCTGCGGGACCGCGCCGGGCGCCGGACCAGGAAGCGCGGCGCAAACATAAACCTGAGCAAACGCAAAAGAGAGAAATACGGCGACAGCTTTGAGCGCCTTTTTTTGTCGCGGCTTCATAAGCAACTGACTCCTGGTCTATGACTTGAGGACGATTTGCGCCTGAAGTTTACTGCTCTTGCCTGGGCGCGTCAATCTTTTTCCGGTCACAGAAGTGGCGCAATTTTGTTTCTGCTGCGGTTAAGGTACGCGCGCCTCTGGCGTGCTTCGGTCCCTGAGCACGCCAGAGGCGTGCGTACCTCAATCGAATCGGCGCACAACCCGCGCCTACTTCTTGATGGCATTGTAGAATTGCTCTGCGAGCTTCGGATCCAATCGTTTCAGCGCCGCAAATGCCCGGGTAACGCCATCTTTATCATTCAGACTGGCATAGACCAAACCGATGCTGTAGTGCACCTGGGGGTTCTCCGGTTTCAACTTTACTGCTTCCTTGAGCGCGGCCAACGCTTCCGGATTCTTATGCGCTCGGTAATATGCGTTGCCCAATCCGTAGAACGCCTCGAAGCTTGTCGGGTTCAGCACAGTCACTTGTTTGAAAGCCTCCGCCGCTTGGTCAAACTGGCCCGCCCTAAAGGCCGCCGTACCCAGGCCCAAAAATGCCGCCTCGTAATCCGTCTTGAGTTGTGTCGCCTTGCGGTAGGCGTCGGCTGATTCTGCGAACCGGCCTGCGCCAAACAGTGCTCTACCCAAATTGTAATATGCAAAGACGTAGTCAGGCTTCGCGGCCACCGCCCGTTTCAGTAATTCGACGGCCTCTG
>DATISD010000422.1:0-2104 GCA_035469005.1 Pyrinomonadaceae bacterium
CATCAATGCCAATCCGGCGACGTTCGACTATTTGATTGCCACCGAACTGACCGTAGATAAATCGGATTGAATAACGTTTGGCAAACCCGTCTATCCCGCCGTTGAGAAAAGGAAGTTTCAATTCGCGGAACAGCCGCTGGCCGTTTATGAAGGCAACGTTCAAATCAAGTTGCCACTTCAGGCGGCGCCAAACGCCGCGAAAGGAAAACGTTCGCTGGCGGCGCACTTGCGAGTTCAGGCCTGCGACGAGGAAAAATGTTTTCCGCCCGACACGCTGCAGGCAGCGCCCACAATAGATCTGAGATGAATTGGGAACGAGCCTGGATAATCGCCTCCGCGGTGCTGTTGATCGTCGCAGCGATTTTTCTTTGGCGAAACAATTTGTCATCGGCATTCGTTATTGCTGCGTTGGGCGCCTGCGCGTGGTTTCTCAGTTATCGCGCGCAACTGCGTAAAAGGATAGTTGACGATGAATCAACCGAAGACGAATTGGCGGAAGAAGATCCTGATGAAGAATAACCGGGCTTTAATTCCGATGCTGTTCCTAATTTGCGGTCTTAACGGACTCGCGGCAGCGAGCCCGTCAGATGAATCGGATGTACGCAACGCGGTCCAGCACATTTTCAATCAACTGAAGAGCGGTCAGTATGGATCGCTTTATGACTCCCTGCCGTCTTCGTCCCGCGCGAGAATTTCGCGCGAGCGCCTGGTGCAGGGCCTGCAACGAAGCCAGAATGTGTTTCAGCTTCAGCGGATCGAAATTGGCGCGGTGCGCGTATCCGGAAATCTGGCCGTCGTCGACACAGTGATGTACGCGCACCTGTCGCAGCCTTTTGACTCCGACGGCAAGCTCGTCGTGCAGCAGTATTTGATTCGTGAGGATGGCGCCTGGCGCGTGGCGACCGGCGATAACGCAACCATCAATACCTTCCTAAAAAACAATCCGAGTTTCGGCAGGAAATTCCCCATCAGAAAACCGCAGGCTTTCATTAATCAGGATGGAAAGTGGATACCGGTTCCGCTGGGGCGGCCGTAAGTGGCACAGGCGAGGTGTCAGAAGCCCAGCCGTCAGGGAGGGCCACTCCGATTTGCCTGATCTTTTAGCTCCCAGCGAAACGGTTCATCACCTTGGCCGCTGAGCACGTAATCCGATTGTAATGGCGCCGATCCACAGAACCACGCTCCTCACCGTGTAACCAAGTCCCATAACAACGAAACGTGATCAGGTAGGCCAAAGGCTCACTTGATCCCGAAAATCAACGTAATCGCGTTTCGCCATGGTCGAGATTGCCACGGTGGCCCTCCCCGACGGTCGGGCTTCTGACACAATTAACTCGAAAGCAAATCTTCAAACGACAATTGGGCGTCGTCGGTCTGCAGATGATGCGGAGCGGAAACTCTGGGCACGTCGAGAGCTTCGCGCACCGCGTCCAGATGAAAGCGAATGATGCGCGGCGTCAGGCGCACAGAAGGAATGCGACGTTTTTGCGCCAAACGTCGCACGGTCGACTCGCTCACCTGCAAGATCTCAGCGAGTTGCTTCGCGGTTAGGAATTCTTCGCGATCAGACATGATCGGTCCAAAGTTTAAAGTCCAACGTCCAATGTTCCGCCTGGCAAGACGGGGCTATGGTAACGCAGCGCCTAACCACCCTCAAAAATTATTCTGTTTTTTTATTAAGAAGGGACGTTGCGACGTTGGACTTTGGACTTTGGACTTTGGACTCATTCAGGATTTCTTCTTATACGTCAACGCCACGCGATAGACTGCGGCGTTATCGACCGCAACATCTTTTGAAGCGGGTTCCGTCCCATCAGCCTTCAAAGTAAGACGATATTTGGCCACGTCTGGCGGCAACCGGAAGACGAACTCGCCCGTTTCGCCGGTAATGCGCGAATCGAGTTTCTGAATTGAATTCTGATCGATGATTCGCGCCAGATCGACCCGCACGCCGGGGACGCTGCGGCCTTCTTCGGTAAACACGCTGCCCCTAATAAATACGATCGAGCCCTCGTCAACAGTCAAATACAAACGATCGCCGAGCGTCCTGGTTTGTCCCGCTTTCACTGACACGTCGTCGATCGTGCCAACGCTCAATCCGGCT
>DATISD010000423.1:0-1782 GCA_035469005.1 Pyrinomonadaceae bacterium
GTCAGCTCTTCGCCGCGCAAATGCGTGTGAATGCAGCGCAGGCCGCGAAAGCGATCGCCGGCAACGCGCACGCGCTTGAAATCGGGTAACTCGATCCGTTTCGCATCGCCCACGATGACGTACTCAACGTAGCCTTTTCGATCGACGAGCGCGCCGATTTGCCGGTTTGTTTCATGAGAAAGCTCACTTAATTGGCGCGCGAATTCAGGCGTGACGATCTGGTGAGGCGGGAGGCGGCGCTGATACAACTTTTCAATTCGCCTTAATTGGTTCGGCTTAAGACCGTGCGTATTGCCGTGAAGACTTTTCATCCGCTGGAACTGTCAGAATTATAACACGCGACCTGGAGTCACTACTCGGGGAGCCGCGCTGGCCAACTGGTATTGTGGAGTAGTCCAGGTTAGACAACCTGCGGCATGCCCGTTACCATGTATCGTTTTTACAAGCCAATGAGTGATCCTGTACGCATAACCCGAGTAGATCCCGCTGCGGGAATTTCCGGAGGCGAAGTGACAGTCGCCTACGCCGGCGTCACGCCCGAAGGCTCGCGAGGGCTGGGCATTTTGTTTGACGCCAAGCCTGCGCACATCACCGCTCTTGGACGTGGCCGCGCGCTTGTGTCGATTCCGGAACTGAGCGCCGAAGGACCGATAGAAATTGTAGTGCTCACGGCTGAGCCGCGGGCGAGCTCAGCCGCGAATTTCATAATTGGTCGAAAGCTGACGGGCGGGGTTCACCCGGTTGCGAATCCCACTTTTGATCCTCGCGATGGCTCGCTGTATGTAACTCGGTCCGGCGCTCGCGGCGAGCACGTGCCTGTCTCGATCTTTCGCGTCGCTCGGGATGGAACTGTCGAAGAGTTTTGCAGCGATGTGATGAATCCGACGAGTATCGCGTTCGGCAGGACGGAACGGATGTTCGTCACGAGCCGGTTCGACGGAACCGTCTACCGGGTGACGCCAGAGCGCCAACTGGTCGCTTTTGCCGCCAACCTGGGGGTCGCAACTGGTTTGGCATTAAATGCCGCCGGTGAGATGTTCGTTGGCGATCGCGGAGGAACCATTTTTCGGATCAACGAGATTGGCGAAGCAAAACCCTGGGCCCAACACGAACCCTCTGTATCTGCATACCATCTCGCGTTCGGCCCGGACGCAGCTCTTTATGTCAGCGGACCCACAGTTTCCAGTTTCGATTCAATTACTCGCTTTGATGAAGATGGACATGCGAGCCCGTTTTATCAGGGTCTGGGCCGGCCGCAGGGGTTGGCATTCGACCGCGCGGGAAATCTTTATGTGGCCGCGTCGTTGCGAGGTCGTCGTGGAATCGTGACGATTTCACCTGATGGGTCAGACGCGCAGCTGAGTGTCGCGGGCATGAATATTGTTGGTTTGGCGTTTGGGCCTGAAGGCGAAATGGTGGTGGCCACCAACGAAGCTGTCCACACCTTACCGCTGGGAATTCATGGAACCTTACTGGACTAGCAGTCTCGTTCACGAATAACTGTTTTGACTCTCGCGGATGCTGATGCTAATTTGAACTTCTTTTTGATGCTGTCTTGATCACCTCTGGATTAATAGCGCAACTTGTCATTTTCATGGTGGTGCTGCTGTTTTCGATCTCAGCCCACGAGGCGGGGCATGCCTGGATGTCCAACCGATTTGGCGATGATACTGCGCGACTGTTGGGACGGATTACCCTCAATCCGCTCGCGCACACAGACCCGATCGGCACGCTCCTGATTCCCATCGCCAGTTTCATATTCGCCCATATAGGTGCTTCCAT
>DATISD010000424.1:0-2654 GCA_035469005.1 Pyrinomonadaceae bacterium
CCAGTGCGGCCCAGACCGGAAATGATTTGCCAACTTGAGCCCACGCGGTCGATCTTGCGCGTGAAGTGTTCCGCTTCGATTGATACCACGCCGTTCGATTCGATAAAGCCTCTCAAGTCTTCCGGTCTCGGCTTTGTTGGATTGAAGATTGGAACTGTGATTGTGCGGCTCGAGCTCGCGCCGTGAATCTCAATGGCGCCTGAAACATCCTCGCCTTTCGGTGCTCGGACCCAATCAATCCAGACATTGAGGCGCGCGTCGTCTTTCAGATCTCCGGCAGACCGGCTCAGTTTGATCCATGGATGACTGACTTTCGCACTCCATGGCCCTGACCGGCGCCCAGTGTTAAAGACATCAATGAAGCGTGTGTCGCGCGAGAAGACGCTCAACACCGGCAACTTCGCATCTTTCTCTTCAGGCTTCACCGGCTCTGGTCTTCCTTCAATCGCTACGCCCAGCCCAGCGGGTTCCGGCACGTCCATCCGGGCCAACGCGGGCGACGCCTTTGGCGTGCTCATGCGCAGGTTCTGCCACTGTCCGTTTGGCGGTTCGATGGTCATCATGCGATTCCATTTTCCGCCGGCAAGTCTCTGGTTGTAGTAATCGGTCTCGAGGGTCATGCGCCTGTCTGCCTCCTGCCCACGCCGCGCCCACTCGATCGCGCTGGCCCGGCCTTGTGCCAGGTATTGTGCGGCCCTCTCAAATGAAAAATAGCGATGATTGGCCAACGCGGCGGCGCGCGCAGGATAAACAACCAACTCGAAGAGCGCGTCCTTTTGTGACGGCGGAATGATTTCGTAAAGACGATCGGCATCTCTCATCAACGCATCGTATGCATCGAGCCGTCGCTGCACTTCATCGCCATAATCAAACGGCGTCAGATCGCTCGGTCCTGGCTTTTCGTTGACCAGATTCCATTGCAGGAACTCAGGTTTGCGCGCGAACCCGAGGCGATAGTACTGGTCCATCATTGCAGCAATTTCACGCGCATGCGCGTCGCCAAATTGCGACGCAGCCCACCTCTCAAGAAACTTGTTTAAGTTATCTCGTCGCCAGCGAGAAATGTCCCAGCCCATCTGCATGAAAAGATCGATGCTGATTTCTCCCGGCTTCAAGTCGCCGACGTTCAGCATCCAGAATTTGCGCACTCCGTGGTCGTAGGCCCTGGACATCTCTTCCCAGATCAGCGCGGGCGGAGTGGAGTCGAGCCAGATGTAAGACAGCGGAGCGCCCAGATAAGAAACGTGATAATAGACGCCGAAGCCGCCAGTCCGCGTCAATTCTTCCACGGTCGGAAAATAGCGAAGGTAACCATGATTGTCGTCGGGCCAGACGATCGTAACGTCGTCCGGGACTTTTAATCCCGCCCGATAATCGGCGAGCACCTCTTTGTAAGGACAGAATATTTGCGGGACTTTCGTCGCGTCGGCGTTCACATGCCTGGCCAGCATGGCGCGCTGATCGGCAAAGATGTGCTCAAGCACCTCGATCCGTTCCGGCTGCGTCTTTGGTCCGACGATCGGACTGTCGTGAATGCCACGCATGCCAAGCGTGTAGATGCTTTCGTACTTGCCATTTTGGGCCACGCGATCGTCCCAGTACTTACGCACGCCGTCCGGGTTCTTTGTGTAATCGTAATTTTCAGGCTTGTCGGTCCACTCGCTTACGTTGTTGCGCAGCATAGGTTCGGCGTGTGACGAACCCATGACTATCGCATAGTCATCGGCGACAACTTTGTCGTCGGGATAAAGATTGAAAGCCTTCGTGCAACTGTGCATTGCCGGCCACAGCGTGTTGGCCTTCAGGCGCAGCAGCAACTCGAAAATGCGCGTGTAGGTTTTTGGCCCAATGTCTCCAAATTGCGGATCGAAAGTCTTCGCAGCCCAGGGTTGCAGTCCCCAGTCTTCATCGTTGAGAAAGATGCCCCGGTATTGAACAGATGGAGGGCCTGCGCGCTTTATCCCGGAAGTAACGAACAGACTCGAGTGTCGCGCGGGCGGCACGTCTGCCCACCAGTACCAGGGCGAGACGCCGATCGCCTGGGAGAGCTCGAACACTCCGTAGGCGGTTCCGCGGCGGTCGCTGCCGGCGATTACTAAACCCATCCCAATGTGCGGCAGCGGATTAGGAACCGTCGCCACGACAAAACTCTCCCACTTGCCGCGCAACTGTTCGGCGTCGAGTTTGCCCGCACGAACGAGTGAATCGATCAGGGGACTCTTACCCAACGTGCCAATGATTATTGAATTCCGAGAAGCTTGCGACCAATCGTTTATTAACCGCGGACTCCTGTCCGTAACGCGTGCGACGTCATCGGCGAAGTCTCGAGCCGCGATCTGAACCACCTTGAAATCATCCGGTGAGACCACCAGGTCAGCCACGTCGCCGCCGCGCACAAGAATGAAATCGCCCTTGACGTAGCGATCATGAATCCACGCTTCGTCCGCGGAATCCGCGAGTGCTGGCGACCCAAGCGAGAAGACAATTACGGAAAATAAAACGTGGAGCAGCGCAGCGGCGGAATTTGTTTGCTTCAGTGTGAACATTGCGTCCCGATGGGACTTTGAACGTGCCGGCAGAGCGAAGCGACGCCGGCGCTTTGGATCTTGTTCGGAGTCCGCATTTTACAAGACTACGGGCCCTGCCACTCCGAA
>DATISD010000425.1:0-2447 GCA_035469005.1 Pyrinomonadaceae bacterium
AGCACGCCGGAGGCGTGCGTACCGAATATGCTTAACGAAAAAATCAGAATCAGGCTCAAGGCGTACGATCATCGTGTGCTCGATCAGTCAACGACTGAAATTGTCGAGACCGCCAAGCGCACCGGCGCGCGCGTGGCTGGGCCGATTCCGCTGCCGACCGTGAAGAATAAATGGACGGTGCTGCGTTCGCCGCATGTCGATAAGAAGTCGCGCGAACAATTCGAAATCAGAACGCACAAGCGGCTGATGGACATTCTTGATCCGACGCCGCAGACGGTTGATGCTTTGATGAAACTCGATTTGCCCGCGGGCGTAGACGTCGAGATTAAGGCTTTTGGAAAGCAGTGAAGGAATTGATTCATTGAGCCATTAAGCCATTGACTCATTGAACGGCAGCCAATGAATCAACGACCCAGTGATTCAATGAATCAATAACGATCATGATTAACGGAATCATCGGTAAAAAAGTTGGGATGACGCAGTTGTTCGCCCCGGACGGCACGGTCACTCCGGTCACGGTCATTAAGGCCGGCCCATGCGTGGTGGTGCAAAAGAAGTCTGCGGGCGGCAGGGACGGCTACGATGCGGTCCAGCTCGGCCTGGTTGAGGATCGGCCGATTAAGCTGAAGAATGTTAATAAGCCGATGCGCGGCCACTTTGAAAAGACCGGTGGCGGCGTTCCACCAGCGCGAATCCTGAAAGAATTTCGCTTGACGGCATCCGACGACGGCACCAACGTCGGCGACAAGATCCTCGTCGATCAGTTTGCGGATGGTGACATCGTCGACGTGGTCGGCAAATCCAAAGGTCGCGGTTTTGCCGGGACGATCAAGCGTCACAACTTCAATCGCGGACCCGAATCGCATGGTTCGATGAACGTGCGCGCGCCTGGGTCGATTGGCGCTTCCGCTTTTCCGTCGCGCGTAATCAAAGGCAATCGCTCGTCGGGCCACATGGGCGACGTGCGAGTGACTGTGAAGCGGCTGACCGTCGCGCGCGTCGATGCAGAAAATAATCTGTTGATGATTAGGGGTGCGGTGCCGGGTGCGAACGGCAGTGTGGTCGTCGTAAAAAAGGCGGCGCGACAAAGTAAGAAGTAGTCTGACGAACGCGAGTTCGTTTTTTTGAAACGGAGACCTGTTATGCCAACAACCAAAGTTCTCGACCTGACCAGTAAAGAGGTTGGCGAGATTGAACTACCCGACACGGTTTTCGGCGTACCACTTAACGAACCACTAGTCCATGAGGCTGTGCGTAGCTTCCTGGCGAATCGACGCGCGGGCACTTCGGCAACGAAAACACGCGGCGATGTTTCCGGCGCCGGCCGCAAGCTATGGCGCCAGAAAGGCACTGGCCGTGCTCGCATCGCCAGTTTGCGCTCGCCTCTATGGAAAGGCGGCGGTAACGCGCATGGACCGCAGCCGCGTGACTGGTCGTACAACTTGCCAAAGAAAATGAGAAAGCGCGCGATGTGCGCCGCGATCTCTGAACGGTTGAGAGAAGGAAGTCTGATCATAGTTAACGATTGGAAGCTCGATGCTCCCAAGACGAAGGACTTCATCAACACGCTCGGCAACTTGAAGCTGACCGGCAAAACTCTGATCGTGGACTCGTTGAAGAACACGAACCTGATGCTTGCGTCCCGAAACGTGCAAACCACGAAAGTGGTCAACAGCTACGGCGTGAATATCTACGATTTGGTCAATCATCAGAAACTGGTACTGACGCCCAAGACCGTGGAAGAGCTGACGGACATTCTCAAACCGCGCGCGAAAGACGATGGCGAGGATTACCACGAGCGTTCGCACGACGGCGAAGGCCGGGACCCGCGACGCGTGCCGAAGGATAGAGGAGCGGCTGTTTAAGCAATGCGAACTGTTTGGGACATTATCAAATCGCCGGTGATTACTGAGAAGGCCCTGGTCGCCAAAGAAGAGACCCAGGACCGTCGCCAGTTATTGACGTTTCGCGTCGATCGTCGGGCGACCAAGCCGGAGATCAAAACGGCGGTCGAAACGATCTTTCAGGTCAAAGTTGATGAAGTGCGAACCGCGCAGTATATGGGCAAGATGGCCCGGCGGGGACGTTTTGAGGGCCGCAAGCCTTCCTGGAAGAAGGCATTTGTGACGCTGAAGCAAGGCGAGAAGCCGGTAGATTACGGCGAAGCGATCTGAGAATTTCAGATCTCAAATTTGAGATTTGAGATCAAACGACTATGGGCATTAAGAAACTAACACCGACATCGCCAGCGCGGCGCTATCAGACTTATCTGACGCGCGATGAGTTAACTGTGGGCGCGATCCCGGAGAAGTCTCTGCTCGAACCCAAGACGCGTATTTCGGGTCGCAACAACGATGGCCGAATCACGGTGCGCCGGCGCGGCGGCGGTCACAAGCGTTTCTATCGCATCATCGACTTCAAGCGCGACAAGGACGGCGTGCCCGGAC
>DATISD010000426.1:0-2948 GCA_035469005.1 Pyrinomonadaceae bacterium
ATTACACAGATTTCACAGAATAGAAAAAACTGGTAAAGAAAAGATCCGGTGCGCGTGCTTAGTAGTTGTTGCCTCGACGAAAATCACTTTGGTTTGTTCTGTGTAATCTGCGTAATCTGTGGATGCTGCCCGTTTGGGAAATGATTCGCTTTTGATTTAGACTGCAGCGTTCATAACGATTACGTAAAGGAAGAGCTGTCGACGAATAGATGAGCACCACAGCCAAGATGATTCGGCCTATTGAACCAGATGAGAATGAAGTGCCAGCCCGCAAAGAGCATCCGGGCACGAGACAGGCAGGTTGGGTTGAAGTGATTGCCGGCTCGATGTTCTCCGGTAAATCAGAAGAACTCATTCGCCGGCTGCGCCGCGCCAGGATTGCGCGACAGAAAGTTCAGGTTTTTAAGCCCCAGATTGATGCGCGCTTTTCGCACAATCACATCGTTTCGCATTCCGAGATGAAGCACGAATCATCCAACGTGCGTACCGCCGAAGAGATTCGCGCCAACGTCGAGGCGGACACTGAAGTCGTCGGCATCGATGAAGGTCAATTCTTCGATAACGCGCTTGTTGCTATCGCGAATGAACTTGCTGAGCGCGGCGTGCGCGTAATTATCGCGGGACTGGATCAGGATTACACCGGAAAACCCTGGGAGCCCATGCCCCAGCTACTCGCGGTGGCCGAATACATCACCAAGACTCATGCGATCTGCATGAAGTGTGGTCAGGCCGCGAACTACACGCAACGCACTTTTGAATCCGAAGAACGAGTCGCCGTCGGCGGCGCGGGCATGTACGAAGCCCGGTGCCGAACGTGCTTCGTGCCACATGCCGATGCGCCGACGGTGCATCAGGACTGAATCAGCATTAGCCTTTGATTACGCAAAAATCTCTCGGTCGCGAATCTTTCGAGCATTCGTAAAGTCTTTTTCGAACCAGGCTTTCTCTCCAGGCTTCCGTGGTGGTTTCTGAAGCTGGAGTTTCTTTCTCGCCTTCTTCGCGTCGGCCTGAGCCACTCTGAACTCGTAGTGGTCAAAAATTCGCACCGCTTCGATCACATAAGAGACGGCCACCCGGCGATCGCGGATCAGCAGGAGGTTCTCGCCATTCGAGGTATCCGCCACACCAGAGAAGTTAAACGAGCCCATATAAACGCGCGCAGTTGGTTTATCAAAGTCGATCACGACGAATTTGTGATGCATGCGCGTGCCGCCGCCCCCTGTAGGCTCAGCTTTAAACGGTTGGGGCAGGTTCTTGGAAAGCTCCTTAGGAGAAACCAACACGACGCGGCCGTTGGGTTTGGCTACCTGAAGACCTTTCACCGGGTGATCTGAAATTCCGTACGAAAAAATCTGATCGTCCGTCTGAAGCTTCTTGATCGCATTTTGCAGAGGGCCAGGCGTTTGATACAGAAATGCGAGAGAGAAGAACAGACTAGAGGTGGTATTGTCGCGAACATCATTGCCGATCGATTTCAACACCGCGTTTTTTGCCAATCTGGGCGAAAAGCCGATCTGGGCGTCGATGCCCGGCAGCTTCAGATCATTCCACGTCGCCGACGTGGTTTTGCCAAAGCCCGCCGCGCCGTCGTTGGCCCAGTAATCCTCAAAGGCCTGCAGGCACAGCTTTACCGCATCCTCGCTACGCAAAAGGATCGCGTTGTTATTCTGGACATAGAATCCGCGCCAGGAGTGATTGGTCGATCCGACCACGGCCGCCCGCACCTGGGGGCCGTCGGCGATTACCATTTTATTGTGCTGAAGATTTCCCATGTGTTGTCGCTTAACGTTGTCCGCGCCCAGTAACTCCGACAGTTGATTGAACGCTTTCGTTTCAGCTGATTTCTTTTCGCCATGATCGCCTGAGTCATCGATGATGATCTTCACGCGGCCCTTCAGCTTCTCCAGCCTCGAGTTGATTTCAGGCAGATTAAAGTCGTAGACCAGCAGGCGAGCCTGGGCGTCCTTATCGGCGATCGCCTGATCGAGTACTTCCAGAATCGCACTGCGCGCTTCGAATCCCATCCACGCCAGCGCGTCCTCGGCCCTCGCCAGGCTGGGCACAAAATCCAGGCCCAGAGCGGCGGTCTTGGGAAGCAACTGCGGAATGGCGTCTGCACCGAACCGGTCGACGAAAGCCTGGGACGACACAAATCCGCGCGTGAAGGTGACGTTTAGCAGCGAGGGAAATGTTTCACGCGCCAGTTCGATTTTTGCGTCCTGAGATTCGCCGTAGCTCAGTTCATCCTTGGCGTTCATGAAAACGGGAGTGACCTTGTAGGTAAACTCGCCCTTGAGTTCCGCATTACGCGGAAAGTGCACCCAGCGAAACTTTTGAATGGGCGAAAGGCGCGTCGACATTTTATTCGGGTTGACTGAGTCATCCATGCCGGGAAACGCGACCCGGTTCTTCAGCGCAAAGAACCGGTCGCCATTGGGCTCTTTGTATTCGATGGCGAACCCGACGAATTCTTTGGGAGGCTTGCCCTGCTTCCAGTTCATTCCGAGCAGGGCCATGCCTTCGCCTCGATGAATCTTGAGGGTGAACAGGGCTGCGTTATTTTTTCCACTGACTTCAAATTCATTGGACATGTCGGTACCTCCGGTTTTTTTGAGTGCGTTGACTTCAGTCGCCGTGTCTGGTCTGCGACTATGGTTTGTGTTTGATCTGAACGCCTTTCTCGCGCCGGTTGAGTAAGTCAAAGGCGAAGGTCGTCTCAAATCCAAATCCCTTTTGGAAGGACCGGCTCCGCTTTGGGAAAAACAGATGGCTGGAAAGGCAACAAGCGCCAGCGTAATCAGCGCTGCCTGGCGTACGGGTTTATTCATAGGGGCCTCCGTGCGACAGAGATTATCAGATGCAGTTCGCCGATCAAGTCCAGGCTAGGAATTCAAAATCCGCAACGCCGCGCCTACGACGTGGCGCAAACCCTCGTCGTGCGTTGCACC
>DATISD010000427.1:0-3187 GCA_035469005.1 Pyrinomonadaceae bacterium
TTACTTCAATCAGCGGCGTGGGCGGGCCCTCGGTGACAGTTCCGCTTCAAAACGTCACCCTGGCGGACGCCCTGGCCGAAGTTGAGCGGCGCATGATCGGCGAAGCCTTGCGCAAGCATAACGGCAACATCTCGCGCGCGGCGCGCGAGCTGGGACTGACCCGCCGCGGTCTCTATTTAAAGCTGGATCGGCTGGAAATGACCGCCAGCGCCTAGCACTCAACTCTTTCCGCAACCTCGTTCACCCAGGGGCGTGTAAGTGTTTACGGCGCGCCGACAGAAACCCGTTTGCGCCACTTCACAGCACGCGTGTATTCTTCTCGTGAAGTTCTTCTGAGGGTTCGTAAGTAATGTCCGCCAAGCTCAACCTGGCCAGCCAACCTTTTCGCAATCGCGCGTTGCCCTGGACCGTGACGGCATTGGTCACTATAGCGTCATTCGTTGCGCTCCTTTTCATCGCTCAGTCGACCTTTCGCACCAACGCAAAGATTGCAACGACGCAACGCGAAGTCGACGATCTGCAAAAGGAAACGACTTTGCTGGCTAAGAAGGCGAAGGATATCGAGATTGCGCTTACCCCGGATCAAAAGAAAGATCTGAAATACGCTCACGCGTTGGTCGACCGGAAGCGATTCTCCTGGGCGCGGCTCTTCTCAGATCTGGAAGCCTCTTTGCCCGGCAGCGTCAGAGTCACTCGCATCCTCGTCAAGGAAGTTCGCATGCAGGGCGATCGCCCGGTGGCCGATCTGGATTTGGTGGTCGCCAGCAAGACCCCGACCAACGTAACCGAAATGATTCAGGAGATGGAGTCGCAAGGAATCTTTAGCGCGGTGCTCGTATCGCAGAATCCCCAACGAGGCAGAGGCGAAACGGGTTCTGAATACGAGTTGAATGTACGCTACGTTCCGCGCGCAGGGTTCGCGATCGAACCGTCGGACACTAAGCCTCCGGTCGATACCAGTGGTGAAGGAGGCAAGACTCGATGAGCCAGGAAAGACCAATGGCTGAGGCGGGTCTGGCTCCGCGCCGTCAAATGTCGATTCGCTTCGATCAGTTGAAGCGCACGCCGGCGTTGAACATCGTCGGACTCCCCGAACTAATTGGACTCGCCGGCGCCGCGCTGTTGGCCATCCTTACCATCTTTGCTTACTTCTACTTTTATGTGCCGGCTGGTTTTAAACTTAAATCGGTCGAACTGGAACGCCAACGATTGCTGGGAATACGACAGGCATCCGGTGTCGCCCTTGAGCAAGGCATCACAACCAAAGACAGCGTTGACCGAATCAATTCCAGCCTTACGGATTTCGAAAGCCACTGGCTGACGGGCGAAGCTTCGGGCCGCATGTCCCTTTACACAGTCTTGAACACATTGATCAAGAGCAACGGCTTGCGGAATACTGCCGGTCCGATCTACTCGTCCCTGGATCCCATTGGAACCAAGACGGAAGTCCAACCGACCGTTAGCGCTGAGAAGCAAAGCAATGCGAAGTGGCAAAGCATCTATCCGGGCATTGCCGTAAGCGTGACAGTCGAAGGGCCATATCAAAATGTTCGACATTTTGTGCGCGACATCGAAATGAACCGGCAGTTTTTAATTATTAATGCCGTCGAACTTGAGAGAGTCACCCAGTCGGGAGTAACGCTCGATCAACCATTAACTTCGCCTGCGGCGCCAACGACGCCGCGAAGCAGCGCTGGGACACAACCAGCGGCGGGAGGGAGCGGTACGTTAGTAAGTCTCCGCGTTGACCTGGCAACGTACTTTCAGAGAGCCGAGACAAAGACTACAACCCCATAGGTTTTGAAGCATGCAATTTTTTGATCCAAACAATCCGAACGAAAAGAAAAAGATGATCGCAGCCGCGGTCCTCGCGCTCGTCGCAATCATCGTTCTGGGTTATGTCTTTTTTGGCGGCAGCTCGTCGAAACCATCTACGAATCAAACTGCCGCGCGGCCGTCACCAACAGTTGCCCGCGCCGGCAAACAACCGCCAGGCGAAGAACCTCCCCTCGACGACGACTCATCTATCTATAAACCAGTCTCATACAATCCGGTCGTGCCTGCGCTGGACGATGCGAATCGAAATATCTTTGCATATTACGAGCCGCCTCCGCCGACACCAAAACAGGTGATCGTCCCTACGCCTACGCCAACGCCGACTCCACCATTGATGGTTTCATCGTTGGCGCCGCCAACTGTTTACGCCGGCACGCCGGCCGACTTTACCTTACAGGTGAGCGGAGACAAGTTCACGCCTGCGGTACATGTGATTCTTGACGGGCGAGATTTGCCGACGCGATTTATCAATTCGCAGCAGCTCTTCGCAACCGTGTCGCAAACGCTGATAAAAAATGCCGGCGTTCGACAGGTGATGGTGCGGAGCACTGATGGGAAACTGTATTCCAGCACACTTACGTTGAATGTTAGTCAACCTCCACAGCCGAACTACACCTACGTTGGCATCATTGGAAAGCCGCGGTTCAACGACACAGCCGTCCTTCAGGATAAAGGCAGCAAAGATTTCATCCGGGTGCAGCGCGGCGATTCGGTCGGCGGGCGCTTTCGTGTCGTTAGCATTTCTGAGAAAGAAGTAGTTCTCATCGACGCGACGTTGAAGATTCCGCATCATCTGGCTTTTACCGCCGATCAAAACTCGAACACCGGGTTTCGACCTCCCGTTAGAAGTGTCGATGATGAGCCCTGAAGTGAAGAGGCAAGACCGTGACCAGGATAAATCTCACTAATTGGGCCGGGATTTGTGGCGACGCAGCCGCCGTGCGGCAACCCCGCGCTCAGCGCGATTCTGAAGGCGGTTATACGCTTGTCGCTTTGTTATTGGTGATGAGTTTACTGGCTCTTTGGGCCGTAGCTGCGGCCGAAAACGTACGGCAACAGGCCCAGCGTGAACGTGAAAAAGAAGCCATGTTTCGCGGCGAGCAGGTCGCTGACGCTATTTACGCATACTATCGTTTTCGGGGCCTCCAGGGTGTGAATTCCTTGCCGACGTCTATCGACCAATTGCTGGAGGGTATCCCTCGCGGCACAAAGAAACTTCAGATTTTACGAGTTGAAGCCGGCCACGATCCGCTCTCAAGTTCGGGAGAATGGAAATTGATTGGCCCGACCTCTCAGGATATCGCCGGCTTCGTGAGGTCGTTAACAGTTTATTCCGGCGGCACGCCACCCA
>DATISD010000428.1:0-1796 GCA_035469005.1 Pyrinomonadaceae bacterium
CACAACGCCTGACCGGCAACTCTGGTACAGAACCGCGAGCGGTAGCGAGCGAGATAAGGAGGTTACTCTCTTACAAGACTTGGATTTAGGCTGCGCCAAGCCGTCCCGAACATCAGCGTGCGTCTTTATCCCGCTCGCTACCGCTCGCGGTTCTGAAACCTCTGGTCATTTGTCCTTGACTGACCTTTTGGGCAAACTTTGGATCGTTGGCCGGAAGCTCCAAAGCCGCGTTGTGCTGCGCGCTCAATGCAGGCGACGACGCCCGCGCTCCCAGCAAGTGGGCTGATGTACTCAGGGGGTGACTTCGCGGAGCCGGCGCTCGAGAAAGCGCTTTTCACTTTCGTTTGTGACCAGCTCAAGTGCGCGTTCGTAGTTTTGGCGGGCTTCCGTTTTTGCTCCCGCGCGCCGATACAAGTCCGCGCGCGCTGCATGCAGCAGATGATAATTATCGAGATCGCCACCGGCCGCGAGTGCGTCTATCAGATTCAGCGCGCGCTCTGGTCCTTCAACCATCGCAATCGCGACCGCTCGATTCAATGACACGATCGGAGACGGCTGAACCAGCAGGAGTAAATCGTAGAAACGTACGATCGCTGGCCAGTTCGTATCTTCAGCTCGACGGGCCCGGCAATGCTCAGCGGCAATGGCCGCTTGTAAAGCAAAAGGGCCAGCCTCGCGTCGCAGCGATTCCGCGACGAGCGGCAGGGCCGCGGCGATTTGATCCTGGTTCCAAAGACTTCGATCCTGCTCTTCGAGTACGATCAGGTCACCGGCTTCGTCAACGCGCGCAGCTCGGCGCGAATCATGCAAAAGCATCAAGGCCAGCAAACCCGTCGCTGCTTCGGGCGCGTAAGGGGCCATCGACATTCTGATTAAACGAGCAAGCCGAATCGCCTCAGCGCACAGATCGGCACGCACCAGCGATTGACCGTGAGTTGAGGCATAACCCTCGTTAAAGATGAGATAGATCACCGTCAGCACAGCTTCGATGCGCTCGGGCATCTCTGCCATCTCCGGTACTTTGTAAGGAATGCCGGCGTCACGAATCTTTCGTTTCGCGCGCACCAAGCGCTGGGCCATCGTCGCGACCGGAACCAAAAAGGCGCGAGCGATTTCGTCTGTTTCCAGACCGCACAAAGTTCTGAGCGTCAACGCAACCTGCGCTTCGGCGGCCAGCGCCGGGTGACAACAGGTGAAGATCAATCGCAAACGATCATCGGGAATTTCACCGACTTCGAGCGCCGGCTGCTCGGTCGTGGCCGGCAATTCGTAGGAATACGATTCCAACTTCTGTTGGAAATTAGTCTGGCGCCGAATGCGATCGATGACCTTGTGCCGGGCCGTTTGAATGATCCAGGCGGCCGGTGAATCAGGGACTCCTTCGACGCGCCATTGATTGACCGCGGCGGCAAAGGCCTCCTGAGCTGCGTCTTCCGCCACGTCGAAGTCGCCGAACGATCGTATGAGCGTCGCGACAATCCGACCCCAATCGGATTTATATGTCGCCTGGACTGCGGCGTTACTGTCTGCGAGCATGCTTATTCGAAAACCCCAGGTTGGCGAGTGCGCTGTGATGATAGAAATTTTTTGCGGGCCTGTCGATTCCGGCCGTCGCCGTTCGACTAATCGTTGGAAGATAGTGACAGAACCGGGAGCGATAGCGACCGGATCAAGAATCACTTGAAGGTTTTGCGGGAACCGCTCGCTATCGCTCGGGGTTCTGACACAACTTAAGGAGACAATATGAAATACATGCTATTGATTTACCATAACGAAAAAGCCTGGAATTTGCACAC
>DATISD010000429.1:0-9932 GCA_035469005.1 Pyrinomonadaceae bacterium
ATCCACGTCTTGAAGCAGAGTAACCTCCTGATCCCGCTCGCTACCGCTCGCGGTTCTGTACCTGAGTTGCCGTCAAGCGTTGCGCGGAGAAAAACCTACGTTGTTTTATGATGGAACGCTTTACTCAAGTCACGAATCGCAAAGATCGCATCAAACCTGACCCCAGTTTCCAGTTTCGACAAGGGCGGGTTCCACTACTTATAGCGTCCCGATGCTGTCTGCCAGTCTCAAGCCACTTACGAACTCACCACCAACAGCGAAGTGAGCGTGCGTTCAAGCAGCACTTTTATGCTGTGGCCGAAGAATAGTTCCTCTCCCGGCCTGACCTTCGCGCCCACCACGACCAGATTGTGGCTGCCTCTCTTGATCTGACGCAGAATCGTGTTCTCTGGGACGCGTCGCACTTTCACCAACGTCTTGACCGGAACGCCTTCTCGCTCGCCGAGCGCCTGGATGTCGCGCACAAGAGCGCGCGCGGGTTTGAGGTGCTCGCGCAAACGCCGCATCAACAATCCTTCGCTTTCCGGCGGATAAACGTGCAGGGCAGTAACGCCGCAGTGGCAGGCTTTGGCGATCGCGATGGCCACCTCAGCAGCGCGGCGTGAATAGTCGGCGCCAGTTGTGGGCACCAGGATATTCATCGTGCGCAGGCGCAGCTTTGGCGCGAGATCGTCTTTGGCGATCACGATCGCCATCGCCCCTTTGAATTCGTGAACTATCTTTTCAACTGAAGGGTTGAACCCGCTCGGTCGTCCGCCGTTCCCGGATGCGTGATCGAGACCGATGATCAGCAAATCGTAGCCTTTCTTGATCTCTTTCATGACGGCGGCGCAAGGCTCTTCGCTGGACGACTGCGTATTGATCGAAGGGACCGCAGGAGAAGCTACTGGAGCCGGGGCGCCCGAGTTCTCCTTGGCCGCTTTCTTCTCGACGAGGTTCAACTTCGCGGCAAACTCGAGCGACATTTTGGCGAAGTTGGCTGGCGTTTCCAGATCTCCGGCTTCACGTTTTCGCCCCAGCTCGAGCACCGTGGCCATTATTCGCCGCGTGCCCGCAAACAACCCACCGAGAACCGAAGCTAACTTGCCGTCTTCACTTTGATCGGCGGTGATCAAAACTCTTTCAATCCTGGGCACAAAATCCCTGGATTCAGCAGTCTCACGCTCGAGCCGTTCACGCTCTTCGCCGGTTGGCGGAATACGCTTCAGCGCCCACCGGAGCATTGGCGGCATGACCATTGTGGTCGCTACGGCCATCACAACGATCAGCGTGTACATGTCCCGAGTAAGCACGCCGATCGAGAGACCGATCGTGGCGACGATCACTTCGGTGGTGCCGCGGGCGTTCATGCCCAGGGCCAAAGCCATGGCTTCGCGCGCGTTCAATCCACCTAGTCTGCCCCCAACGTAGCAACCCACGAGCTTGCCCAGGCTTGCGATCAGAATCAGCCCGAACGCCAGTTCGATCAGTTGCGGGCTCCTCAGGATGGTCAGATCGACGCTAAGGCCGGCGACGGCGAAGAAGATTGGCGCAAAGAGGGCGATAATCAAACTGCGCAGTTGCTCCTGAATCTGCCGCGTCAAAATCGGCGACTGGCCCACGAGGATGCCAACCACAAACGCCCCGAGCACGGTATGCACGCCAATCAGATCAGTTACGATTGACATGAAAAACGTCAGCAAGAGAATGGCTGAAAGGACGGGCATTTCACTGCGAAAGTTGTCATTGGTCCAGCGGATGATATGGGCCACGAGTCGCCGGCCAACGGTGAAGCTGAGCGCCAGGAACGCGAGCGTCCCGATCACCGCAAGGCTGACGGCCCGGACGTTGAGCGAGCCTTCCATGGCAATGCCGCCAATGATCGCGATGAGGATCCACCCGATCGTGTCGTCGATGATCGCCGAAGCCAGGATCAGTTGCCCGATGTTGCGACGCATGAAATCAACTTCCATGATCACCATGGCCACGACCTTCACGGACGAGATCGAAAGCGCGGTGGCGAGGAAGAGCGCAGTTACGATCCGCTTCTCGGGCTCCGGCAATATCGAATCAGGCAGGATTTCACCCAGAAAGAAGCCGCATGCAAAGGGAAAGACAATTCCCGACAGTGATGAGAAGAGCGCCGTCCGCCGCATTCGCTTGACGATCGAAAAATCGGTCTCCATTCCCGCCAACAGCAGCAACATCAAAATGCCAAGTTGCGAGATGGCGTCGATCATCTTTTTCTGTTCTGGCGTGTTGGGAAAGATCAATTGATGGGCAGCCGGCCAGAGATTGCCGAGCACCGTTGGCCCTAGCAGGATTCCGGCCAGCAACTGGCCCAACACGGCGGGCTGGCCGAAGCGCTGCATCAGCTCGCCCAGAAGCCGCCCCACCAACAGCATCAGCAGAATCTCGGCGATGAAAACCGTGGCGGTGTGATCTGACGCCTGCGCGAGCCTGGCCCCTTCGGCCGGCGCAAGCGCGAAGAAGCCAGATACGATGGGCTGAACGACGTTTGACATGTTCTGTCCGATTCCCAAGCTTCGTGAACTCGCAGACGGCTCGAGATAATCGCCCGCAAACACGGCGAAACTGATGCCGACGCTAATCCGTACCTTGCTTTTAAGAGGAACTCAACTTTAGGATGGCTGACTCGGAAACTGCAAGGAGTTTGAGCGGTTTTCGAATCGTGGAGGTTGAACTTGTTCGGAAGATGGATGCGCGCACGCGAGATTGCGCACACGAAGCGAGATGACAATCGAATTGTGCGGCCGTTTGCCTGGGGCGCTGAGTTCATCAGCGACCATGTGAACGGAGATGACCCGCGCGTTCTCTTTCGCGAGCACGCGCGACGCGTCATGGAGCGGAGCGAGGAATTCTTTTCGCTGCCGGAAATACACGACTGGCAACTTGTGGGTGATCATTTAACCTGGACCAGTGCGGTTCAGACTCTGTCTTTGGAAAACAATACCGTCCACGCGCGCCTTTTTACCCCACGCCGCGAGCGCAAGAACAAGCCGCGCGCCGCGGTTGTGGTACTGCCCCAATGGAACGCGCAGCCTGATAGTCACGTCGAAGCTTGTCGCATTTTCAACGGCCTCGGCATGAACGCGTTGCGGCTGACTTTGCCTTATCACGAAGAGCGGCGGCCGCCGGAGCTCGAACGCGCTGAGCATCTCGTCAGCTCAAACATCGGCCGGACGATTCAATCGATGCGCCAGGCCGTGCTCGACACCCGGGCGGCAGTGCGCTGGTTGCGCGATCAGGGAATCGAACGCATCGGAATCCTGGGAACCAGCATCGGGTCGTGTACCGCTTTTCTCACCTTCGCGCATGATGCGGCGATCGACGTGGGCGTATTCAATCACGTCTCCGGCTACTTTGCTGATGTAGTCTGGAAAGGAATCTCGACACATCACGTACGCGAAGGGATTCAACCGCATCTGAGCCTCGAAGAGTTGCGGGAGTTCTGGACGCCAATTAGTCCCGCGCCTTTCATTCCCAGATTACTCAGGATGAAGCCGCGGCCGATGCGCTTCATCGCCGCGCGCTACGACTTAACTTTCCCAGTAGATCTTTCACGACAGGTGATTGCGGAAGTAAAAGCGTTGGGTATCGATCTCGATGTCGTATGGTTGCCGTGCGGACACTACACCACCGCCGAACTTCCGTGGAAAGCGATCGACGCGTGGAAGATCGCGACGTTCTTTCGAAAGCATCTATAACCGATCAATCACCCTTTCGAGCGGCGTGCGGCCTGTTCGGTCAAAGGGCGCAATCAACTTGATCGATTTTCGTCGCGTCCGGTCCCGGTTACTGTAGCTAGCCATGCAATCTTCAGACAGATTTTGACCTCGCTCTTCATTATCAGATTCGTCCGTTTCGCGTGATCGGTTAGACTCCAACGCGTGTGTTTGTTCCTCATCTGACTCAATGACAAACAAGAAAGCTACCAGAGCGCTCGCAGATCTCGATCAATCCAAGCGGAGGTTCGGGTCTGGAGATGCACAGCTTCGACAAGCACTAACGATCCTTTCGAAGTCGCAGCTCACTGAGGTCGATTCTTTAGTCCGTTTTCATGAGACGGTTTTGTTTCTGCGCGCATACCCGCCAAGCGCGACAATCCTTAAGCTGACTGATGAAATTCTGAAGTCCTTCGAACAAAGGATTTCTCAACTGGCTGATGCGGACGCCGACGTTTCGGCACTTGATGATCCTGAAGTGTCTGGAATTGCCGGAGGCTCGGTCACCAGTAACTTCAGTTATGCACTTGTTCGTTGGTTAGTGGCGAAATACCCGGGCCAGGTTTCTATCGATTGGGATTGGTTTGAGGAAGAGGATCGTTTCGGCGCGACGATGCCGCGATTTCTGCCTTTGCTCGACGACGATGCGATGGTTGAAGCGCATGTTCCGTTTCGAGAATGGCTCAATGCGGCGAAAGGGCGCGCCAGGGAAGTGACCTGGCTGATCCAGCAATTTGAATCGTTGCAGATTTCAGATCGTGAGAAGGCTGAACTCTACGACGCGCTCAAGTTGCATGTGACGTGGCGGTTCGGTGATCGCGCTTCCCGAACGTTAATGCGCCGGCCGACGCGGCAGATTTTCATTCATGACAAGCCGCTAATCCAACGACGCGAGATCTCACTCGTCAAGGAATTGTCATCGCCGCGCATTCCAATTCAGAAACTCTCGCTCGCCGAAGGACAAAAGATTCTCGATCTCGCGCGCGAGACGTCCGCGGTTCGCTATCGCGAACTTCATGGCTTCACTTTTGGAGATGCGCGAAGAGTCCTCAAAGCCGATCTTGGTCGG
Organism: Pyrinomonadaceae bacterium; assembly: GCA_035469005.1. Lineage (GTDB taxonomy): Bacteria > Acidobacteriota > Blastocatellia > Pyrinomonadales > Pyrinomonadaceae > UBA11740. The sequence continues at coordinate 4,795 of DATISD010000429.1, forward strand.
GGCACGGAAGTATTCGTCACCCACGTGCCGCCGGGAAATCGGCTGCCACTGCGCGCTTATCATGCCGCTTTGATTCTCAAGAACGGCGTCCCGGTCGCTTACTTCGAAGGACTTTCGATTTGTGAACGGATGGAGAGCGGCTTCAATCTCTATTACACGTTTCGTGATGGTGAGACCGCCTGGCTGTACGCACGGATCCTGCGGCTAATGCGGCAACTGCTCGGTGTCACGGTCATCTCAATCGATCCGTATCAGGTTGGTCATGAAAACGAAGAAGGGATCGAATCAGGCGCGTTTTGGTTTTATCGCAAGCTGGGGTTCCGACCGGTAAGGCCGGAGTTGATGCAGTTGACCGAGGCTGAAGAGCAAAAAATGGCTAAAAATCCGGGTTATCGCACGACTCCGCGGACGTTGAGAAAACTGGCCAGTGGTCACATGTTGTTTGAAATGCCAGGAGGCAAGACATCAAAACAATGGGACAGATTTCAGGTTCGCAACATTGGGTTGGCGGTGCAGCGGCGAATGGCGCGTAACTTTGCCGGCAGCTCAACGAAGATTCGAGATTATTCCTGGCAGTTCGTTACTCGAACGCTCGACCTCAAGGCGAAGGAGTGGAACGAAGATCAGAGAATGGCGCTCGGGAATCTGTCACTCGTGTTGGCCATGATTCCCAATATCTCAAGGTGGAACTCGTCGGAAAGGGCACTGGCTGAACGACTAATTCGCGCGAAGGCCGGCGCGGACGAAGCGCTCTATCTCAAACTGATGCAAAGACACGCTGCGGTTCGCGACGCGTTAATTCGATTTGGTTCGGAGTGAATTTGAGTCAGATCGGCGCTATGTCAAGCGCGCGATTGAGCGGTCGGTATAGTTCGTTGTAGTGCCGAATTGAAACATCGAGCGCTTCAGGCAATTGATCGACGTCCGAGGGGTTCACCACGAGGTTGACGTTGTGAAGAAACGCAGCGTGTAAATCCATCGTGCGAACGCCCGACGTTACGTAAACAAAGAACAGACGTCGACGTTCGGAGGGGCGTAACAAGCGAACTTCCCGAGTAATGAAGGCGACGCCTTGCTCGAGCGGATCAAAATTGGCGTCGAGCACGACGACATCCATCTTTTCCTCTCGCATGCGTCCCAACCCCTGGATCATGTTCTCGGCAACGAAAACCTCGTATTCATGAGAAACCAGAGATTCGGCGATGGTTTCGCGGTAAGTAGGACCCGTACACACCAGGACTTTACGTCGGTCCCACGCAGGGCGCTTGCGGCTGGCTACGGTGTGGCCGCTTGAATGGCTTAGTGCCTCTGCCAGAAGTTTCGCGATATCGTTCAAGCCAGGTGGGTTCTCGGCACTGGGAGCTTCGTTGTCGCGAAGCTGGAATCGCGGCGCCGTTGCCGGTCGTTCGAAAGCGGGAACCGGGTTGCGTGGCGCGACTTCTGAAGCAGCCGTGGGCTGATCAGGCTGATCAGATTTTGACGCGGTTGACGCTTCGTCGTTCGGCTGAACGTTCACATTCGTTTGGCACTTTGGACACCGCACAGCAAAAGGATGCGTGGGTGTTTTGGCTTCATCAAGTTGCAAACGAGTTTCGCATTGTGGGCATGTAAGAACCATGACTTATCTATGACTTTGCCTGATTATTCGGTCAAACTAAATTCCACTGGTTGCCGCGACAGTCGACGTGTGGCGACACTTTGAGATTGGGTGCGAATAAAGTCTTCGCCGGACGTCAAACCTCTCAACGACAGCAACAGATTGTTCTGATTGGTCGCAAAGCCCAAACCCTCTTGCAGTGTGATCACCTTTTGCTCAATCAGGTCTTTGATCACGCTGTCGAAATCCTGCATGCCATCGATTTTGCCGTCGCGCATTGCATCCAGAAGAGATTTGCCTTCAGCTTCACCATTCTCGATGTACTCGCGTGTCCGCGGTGTCGATTTAAGTATTTCGACGGCTGCGATACGTCCTCGCAAATCTGCCTTCTCAATCAATCTTTGGGAAAGAATGTAACGAAAAGTTTGCGCCAGGCGAGTTCGAATCACCGGCTCTTCATTCTTCGGATAGAGACCAATGATGCGATCGACTGTCTTCGATGCATCTATAGTGTGCAACGTCGAGAGAACGAGATGTCCTGTCTCAGCAGCTTCGAGCGCGATTTCTGTCGTTTCATAGTCGCGCATTTCGCCAATCAGAATCACCTTCGGCGCCTGGCGTAGCGCGGCGCGCAGGGCTGAAGGGAAGTCTTTCGTGTCGTGTCCAACCTCTCGCTGGGCGATGGTTGAATTCTTGTGCGTATGCAGGTACTCGATAGGGTCTTCAATCGCGACGACGTGATAGTGCTTGGTTTCGTTGATGATGTCGATAATCGCAGCCAGAGTAGAGCTCTTGCCTGAACCGGTCGGGCCGGTGATCAAAACCAGACCGTTACGAAGTTCAGCAATCTCAGAGAGCTGCGGCGGCAGGGCAAGCGATGCGAGCGAAGGAATATCCGTCGGAATGACACGCATCACGATTGAATAAACACCCCGCTGCTGGAAGATATTGCAGCGAAAGCGCGCCCGCGACGGAAGCGAATAACTAAGATCTGTGGTGCCTGTTTTCGCGAGACGATCCGCGGCTTCGGGATTTTCCTGGAGCAGCGTCATCGCGATGATCTCGGTCTGGTAAGGCGTTAGTCTCTGCATGCCGAGTGGTTGGACAGGTGTCAACTTGCCGTTGATTTCAACCTGCGGCAGTTGCCCCACAGAAAAATTGAGGTCGCTGATTTTGTCAGAGACCAACAGCATGCGTTCGATGATTGGCGGCAGGTCGAAGAAGCTCATTTAGTGATGAAAGTGTCTGGGTATCAGGAGATCGCGCAAGCGGTGAGGGCAACTCGCCGGGAGTCGAGACCGGCCTTCCCATTCTTACCGATGGCGAGTGTAAAACGCAAGCAAAAAATCTTGGCCGTGGTTGATTTCTTGCCCGGTTATTCAACCAAAGTGATTAAATGTCGAAGGTTTTCTGCAATCCTGGTTGGGTTTGCCAAAAGGGCTGAAATTACGGCAACCGCATCGGCCCCGGCATTGAGCACGTCCTGGGCATTGAATCGGTTGATCCCTCCAATCGCCACCACCGGCATCGGCCGCGCCAGTTCGCGAACGAGTCTCAGTTGATTAAGGCCGGCCACCGGATCGGGATTTCTCTTGCTCGTGGTGGGGAAGATTGGCCCAAAAGCAAGATAGTCAATTGGGAGACGCAAAGCTTGGTGAACCTGTTCGAGGTTGTGTGTAGAGAAACCAATTACGACATCATCTCCCAGTATCCGGCGGGCAGCGTCAACAGGCATATCCTCCTGTCCCAGATGAACGCCGTCGGCTCGCAGCGCGAATGCTATGTCGACACGATCGTTTATGATTAACTTGGCGTTCGCGGATCGCGCGACCTGAAGTGCGGCTTTGGCGTCAGCATAAAACAAGCGTGGCGATCCCCGCTTTTCGCGCAGTTGGATCAATGAGGCGCTCCCCTCAAGCAGGCGCTTTACCTGCTCACAGTGAGACAGTCCTGATATCTCGGTATCGGTGATTGGGTATACTTTAGGAAGCTGAATTCTCAATGTCTTGAATATGATGGATCATCGCAACGAACGAGACAATTCAGATCGCGATAGTGATCTACCCGCGCAGTCAGATCGATCCGAACCATCTCCCAGCGCCGGCGATGCTTCAACCGGCAGTTATTATTATGACGACTCGACGGGTTATGAAGTGTACGACGACGAGGGTGATTGCGAAGAAGAATAATTTCAGCAACAAAACCTTTTAGCCGGGATCACGCGCGCAGGTCTGTTGTTTGTCGCAACGCTTCATAGAGCGCGATGGCAACTGTGTTTGCCAGATTGAGACTGCGCACTTTCGGATTTGACATAGGCACCCGCAGGCAGCGATCCCAGTTATCCCGCAAGAGGCTTTCCGGCAAGCCGCGAGTTTCAGGACCAAAGACCAGACAGTCGTCGTGCTCGAACCTTTGCTCCCACAGGTTGCGCTCAGCTTTGGTTGAGAAGAAAACGAAACGTGTGTGGCTGAGGGAGGCTGATAATTCTTTAAGGTCGCGATGCCGCCGGATGGAAACCTGATCCCAATAATCAAGTCCCGCGCGCCGCACTGCTCTGGCATCCAGGCGAAATCCAGGCATGCCCACAATATGCAAATCCGTTCTGGTAGCGGCACAAAGACGGGCAATATTGCCCGTATTTTGGGGGATTTCAGGCTCTACCAGAGCGACGTGAAACATTGGCTTAACTCGATTGCTGGCAAGCACTCATCATTCGAGGGTGAGTCTGCTTATGAGACGAGGCACAAAATAATAGGAACGGCGGGTTGCTAAAGCATTCGCCGTTCCCTTCCAAAGGGCCTTCAAGGCCTCAGACGATGTGCGCCACTTGAACGTGGTCGTTGTTTCCTGCGTGAACGAGCTATCTCTTCTTCGCGGATTTCTTGGCCGCTTTTTTCTTGCCGCCCTTTTTCGCGGCCTTCTTCTTAGTTGCCATATTGTCGTTTCTCCTTCTTGAGTTTCAGAGGTTGTGACCACAAGATAATGTACTTGAGTAGCTCTTGTGGTCTAGAGAAAACGGCGCACAACATCTTGCTATATAAACTTAAATGACGTCAATGTCAACAAATTAATTTCAGCAGATAAGAAAAATCTGTTGGCATTTTCACGTTAGTCAGAGCGTGCGCGGCGTCTGAGACGACGGTGCTGCGCCAGATGAAGAAGAGCCGCTGGTGATCGATGTTCAACTTTCGTGACGATAAAGATCGATTAACGAAAAGATCGCGCCGGAGAAATTTTCTATCGAAACAGCGGCGTGAAGATCCATCCGTCATGTCGATCAATTCCGTAGTACGTCATGACAGAGTTGCGTTGACTGCGGCTGGCAACTCCGAGGAATGGTCCAGAGGAATTTGCGGAATCATCTTCGCCGCCCGGCGCCGTCGAGGTGGATTCAGTATCGAGCACGTTTGTCATTTGCGGAATTACTGAAGCAAGCCGACCCATGTCTCCGCGGGGCGTAGGTGGGGTGCCGCCGGAATAAACTGTTAACGACTTTACGAAGCCGGCGATATCCTGGGACGTCGGGCCAATCAATTTCCAT
>DATISD010000430.1:0-10154 GCA_035469005.1 Pyrinomonadaceae bacterium
TGTTACACGAACGTCCTCGTTCGCTATAATTAACAGCAGCCGAACCGCGAATCCCGGCGAGAAAGGCCGCGCCTTTTGTGACCGATCAAACGACTCGACTCGTTTTGCCCAGCCACATTGAGGCGGTTGCGGATGCTGCCGCCGCAGTCACGGATTTCATCCGCAATTGCGGCGTGTCGGAAGATTCGGCCTTTGGGATCGAAATGGCCCTGCGTGAAGCTGTTACGAACGCAATGGTTCACGGCAATCACGAGGATGAAAGCAAGTCCGTTGAGGTGATTTTCAATTGCCACGATAACGAACTGGAAGTTGAGGTTCGTGATCAGGGCGAAGGATTCGATCCGGCTAAGGTTCCCGATCCGACGAGCGCGGAAAACCTCTTGAAGACATCGGGCCGCGGCATTTTTTTGATGCGCACCTTCATGGACGAGATCGAGTGGCTGCATCGACCCGAGGGCGGAACCGCAGTACGGATGACAAAGCGATTTTAGATTTTTAATTTCAGATTTTTGATCTGGTTGGGCCGCTCAGGCCAAATCAAAAATCGGCAATCAGAAATCGAAAACACTTAGGAGAATTCTGAATCATGGCAGAACTTAATATTCGCGAGCGACAAGCCGGAGACATCACCGTCCTGGACATGGACGGCCGCATTACTATTGGCGAGGGCAGCGTGGCTCTGCGTAGTGCCATCCGCCGCCTGTTGGAAGAGGGGAAGAAAAAGATCCTTTTGAACCTGGCCGGCGTAGGCTACATCGATTCGAGTGGGATTGGTGAATTGGTCTCGAGCTACACAGCCATCAACAAAGATGGCGGCCAGTTGAAACTTCTGAGCCTGACTCAGAAACTTCGGGACCTGCTCACAATTACGAAACTTTTGACCGTCTTTGACGCGTACGATAAGGAAGCGGACGCGCTAAACGATTTCAAATAACTTGTGCAGACGAGCCGGCATGGACCGGGCGGAATCGCACGGAGGATCATAAATGGCACAACTGAGTATCAATAAACGACAGGCAGGAGACGTGGCAATCCTGGATCTGAATGGAGAAGTTCGCATTGGCGATAGCGCGACGGCTTTGCGCGGCGCAATTCGTGAATTAGTTGCGGCCGGAAACAAGAAGATTTTGCTGAATCTTGCCGGCGTTCGTTATATCGATTCGAGCGGCATCGGCGAGTTGATTGCGAACTATACCACCGTCGGACGAACTGGCGGCCAGCTCAAACTCCTCAGCCTCACCGACAAGGTTCAGGACCTTTTGGTAATTACTAAACTGCTAACCGTTTTTGATGTCTATGAAGCGGAAGCTGAGGCCTTGAGCAGTTTCAATTGAGCGAAAAGAGAAGTCCAAAACATACATGCACGGCCCAGTGGTTTACGCTGGGCCGTTTCTTTGTCATGAAACACCGACGCAATGGCCTGACCGTTCAGGAGTCCTCCCTGAGTAGCGGGCTACGGCCCGGAGCCAGGAACACCTCCCTGGGTGGCTTATGTTAGACTAGCGCCCTTTTTACAATGGCAAGCGATAGATTCGATAAATCGGCCGGCGACGCAATTGCTGAAGCCATTCGCGAGATCGAAAAGCAGACCAGCGCCGAGATGGTTGTAGTCGTACGCGGTCGTTCCGGGATCTATCGTCATGCTGACTACCTATTTGGCGCGATCGTGGCCCTCATCGGCTTAGTGTTTGTTCTTTTCTCTCCCATCGAATTTCACACCTATTGGATTCCTTTCGACGTCATAGCGCTCTTCATCGCCGGCGCATGGGTATCGTCTCGAGGTGATTGGATCAGGCGGACATTCACGACGAAGAAGTTTCGCGCGAACGCAGCCCGCGTCAGCGCGTCGGCAATGTTTTACGAAGCCGGCATTGCCAACACCTCCGCGGAAAACGGCATGCTGATTTATTTATCGCTGCTTGAACGACGCCTGGAAGTGATTGCCGATCGCGGAATTCTGAAAGCTGTCCCACCGTTGAAGTGGAACCAGTGCGTTTTTGAATTGAAGCAGGTTGGCAGGCAGGCGACACCGCAAAAATTTATTGAAGGTCTGCGCAGGACCGGAAAACTTCTGGCCGAGCATTTACCCGCCATCGGCGAAAATCCGAATGAATTGGCAGATGGCCCGCGCATCGAATTGAAATGAGCTCTCTCAGATTTCGAATTTTGAATTTGAAATTCAGTCGATTGCTCGCTTATGTGATAGCGCTCTGCATCGCCTGTTTCGGGATCGCTTTTCTGTCGACAGACGCTCTGGCGCGTGTGGGCGGCGGACAATCGTACGGCGGTGGCGGCGGCAGCGGCGGAGGAGGTGGCGGCGGCGGCGGCGGCGCGCTGGTCTATGTGCTGGTGCGATTCTTAATCTGGCTCACGTTTGAGCACCCGGTGATTGGAATTCCGGTTGACATCATCGTAATCGGATTGCTGATCTACTGGTTTACCCGAAAGACAAAGCAGGACCTCAGGATTACACCGTCGGTCCCGGAGTACGATGCGGTATCGACGGTCATGCAGCAACGAAACGTGCAGCAGGCGTTCAATCAACTGCGGCGTTTCGATCCTAATTTCTCGGAGATCATCTTCGTCGATTTTTGCTATGCGCTTTATGCGCGCGCGCATGAGGCGCGCGGACGAGGCGCCAAAGCGTTAGATGAACTTTCGCCTTATTTAAGCCAGCCGGCGCGGGCGGCCCTTTTGCAGCTGAATCCGAATGTCAAAGCCGTAGAAGGAATCATCGTCGGCGCGATGCAGATTATCAGCGTGCGCGGGTTGGAAACTCCGGCGGTAAGTATCGAGGTCCAGTTTGACGCTAACTACACTGAGGTCGTTGACGGAAAGCAGATGACTTACTACGTCGTCGACCGCTGGCGATTCGAGCGCAAACGAGAGGTGCTGTCTCCGACGCCTGAACAAGCAACGGCGCTGCACTGTCCACGTTGCGGCGCGCCTTTGCAAAAAGATACTAACGGCGCCTGCGCGTTCTGCAGTACAAAGATCGAGAGTGGCGAATTTCAATGGTACGTGCGATCGATTTCAACTCTTAACCGCGAAGCCAAAGGCCCGTTGCTCACTGGTAACACGCCGGAGGTAGGCACCAGAAATCCGACCGTTCTGCAACCAAATTTCCCGGCGGTGCGCGCGGCTTTCGAACAAAACAACCCGGCGTTTGATTGGGCAGATTTCCAGGCCCGCGCCCGCATGATTTTCAATGAACTGCAGGAAGCCTGGTCGACCCTGAAGTGGGAACGCGCGCGACCTTTCGAGACAGACAATATCTTCCAAATGCACCGCTATTGGATTGAAGCTTATAAACGACAAGGATTGCGCAACGCACTCGATCAATGCCAGATCCAGGCTATGCAGCCGACTAAGATCAAAGTCGATGCGTTCTACAATTCGATCACGTTGCGCATCTTTGCCCGAGGCTACGACTATACGGTGAACCAAAGCGGTAAAGTAGTTGCCGGCTCCAACAAGAATCTACGAGAGTGGAGCGAATACTGGACTTTCGTCCGTTATAGCAAGGCAAAGCCGGCCGCGGCGCGCGCCGATCTCAATTGTCCAAACTGTGGCGCGCCTTTGAAAGTGAACGCGGTGGGCATTTGCGAATTCTGCGGCGGCAAGATTACGTCGGGAGAATTTGATTGGGTGCTTTCGAAGATTGAGCAGGATGAAAGCTATTCCGGGTAGACCAGTGTCACAAGCGCGCGCGTAAGCAAGAGCTTCGCTACTCATGTGTTGCCCTCCCTATCGACCACCCCACGCGGGATGCCGCGTGGGGACCCCGGTTGGTGGGGCTTCTGACACAGAATAATCAACTGTCAATCTCCAATGAGAAATCTCAAATGGATCGGTTCTCTGGCCCAACGTTTGCTCTTGCGGTTGGCCCACCTCCCTCAATAGCTTGACGCCTCATAAGAGTGCTTGCTATCCTCGAACCAGTTCAAGGAACAACCCGAACATCAACTCTCGTTGAAAGCTTTCGTCTATTAGCCGCGCAAGATGCGACTAGCCTGGTACTCGTAAAACTGTCGGAGGTGTTAAGGTGGGCTTCAAGGTCGGCCAGAAAGTCGTTTACCCGAATCACGGTATCGGCACAATCGAACAAATAGAACAGAAGCAGATCGGTGCGGTAGCGCTTCCGTTTTACACGCTTCGCCTTGCCGCAACGAATTCCCTCGTTTTGGTCCCTGTCTCAAACGCGTCGGAAGTTGGGCTGCGTCGCCCGATTTCTTCCGGCGAATGCGAGTCGCTTTTCAAAGCATTGGCTGATGACTTCTGCTCGCCCGCCAATGATTGGAAGGACCGGTTCAAGGATTTTTCCGACAAGATGCGCACCGGAAACATCTTTGAAGTCGCCGATGTGCTCAAACATCTGAATTTTCTTAGCCAGATCAAACCGCTCTCGTTTCGCGAACAACGCATGTTCGAGCGCTCCCGCTATCTGGTCGTTTCAGAGCTTGCCGCCGTGTGCCGCCAGCCCGAATGCAGCATCGAGCCCCGCGTTGATGCCGCATTGGCGCAGGCCTGTGCGCGGCATGACCGGCGATCCAACGGCAACGGCCGCGTTCGTGTGGCGGCTGCCGGCGCACACTGAGACAAACCAAGAACAATCGAATTTCGTTTCGCTCTCGCAGTCGCTGGCTGTTCCGTGACCGGCGGGCGGATTCTGGCAGCAGCGCACACATCTGCGCTCTCGGCGTAAGTAGATCGGCAGAGCCGTGCTAAGATGGGCGTCCCGCTTTCGTTAAGCTGCGCGATGGATGATCCTGCTAGTTATGTGCTCGCCTTTTTGGACGATGGCGTTCAGCACTCCACTACCTTGCTTACCGTTCTGGCGAAATTGCTCGCGGTGCTCTTCTTTGTGGGAATGAACGGCTTTTTTGTCGGCGCCGAATTCGCGCTGGTCTCGGTGCGCCGGCCGCGGCTGGAAACACGTGCAGCCGCAGGCAGTAAACGAGCGCAGGCCGCAATACGCCTCCTCGACAACCCAACCTTCTTCATCTCAGCCACGCAATTGGGTATCACGCTGGCCTCTCTGGCGCTGGGATGGATCGGCGAACCTACCGTGGCGTCGCTGCTCGAACCATTGGCCGCGGCAATCGCTCCTGCAGGGAAAGCGGCGTACGTGGCCCACGTGCTCGCGATTGCGATTGCCTTCTCCCTGATCACTTTTCTGCATATCGTTTTGGGCGAGCTGATGCCAAAGATGTTCGCGCTGGAACGCGCCGAAGGATTGGCATTAATCACAGCCCAGCCACTGGAATTATTCGCGAAAGTGTTTCAAGCGCCGCTGTGGATCTTTAATCGGACCGGCACGACTCTGGGACGGTTGCTGGGACTGAAATCCTCACTTCAACACACTGCGGTCTACAGTGAAGTCGAGTTGCGGCAGTTGATTGACATCTCTCGCGAGAGTGGGCACCTGCGAGCCGAAGAACGTCGTCTGATTCACCGCGTGTTTGAATTCTCGGACACGCTGGTTCGTGAAGCGATGGTGCCGCGCCCGGAAGTCGCGGCTTTATCTGCGGACTGCACGCTTGAGGATCTTAACCAGGCCTTTCAGAAGAATCGATATTCGCGCATGCCTGTCTACCGGGAATCGATGGACAATGTGATCGGCTTTATCCACAGCAAGGACCTGATTCCTTACCTTTTGAAGCCGCATGATTTCAAACTCGAATCCGTGCTCCAACCGCCTATGTACGTCGTAGACACCGCGCGGCTGGAGGACGTGCTGCGGCAAATGCAAAAAGCGAAAACGCATTTCGGTTTCGTGGTTGACGAGCATGGCGGCATCGAGGGCATCATCACCCTCGAAGACTTACTTGAAGAAATCGTAGGTGAGATTTCCGACGAACACGATGAAGAAGTGAACGAACAGATTAGGCCGATCGACAAAAACAATTACTTACTCGACGGGGCGCTGGCGGTGCGCGATCTGAACCGGCGTTTGAAAACTGCGTTGCCGGAATCCGAAGCGTACACGACGATTGGCGGATTCCTGATGAGCGTGGCCGGGCACCTGCTACAACCGGGCGAGGTAATTGAATATGACGGTTTGAGTTTTGAAATAGAGAAAGTTGAGCGGCGGCGGCTGCTGCAAGTGAAGTTGCAGCTGCCGGAGAAGAAGGTCGAAACCGAGACGGCTGCGCACGCCGCCCGTTGACACCGATTACCCACAGGCCCGGAAAAAGTTGCTGCTGAAGCGCCCTTTCTTATCCAGCCACGTTCGCTCTAGCTCAAAGCCACTTTGATTCCCCAGCATTCGCAGATCGTCCAGGTCAAACTTGTACGCATTCTCGACGTGAATTCGTTCCCCGGCCTTGAAGTCCAGTTTTAGTTCCAAACCGCGAATTTCTACCGATTGCGGTCGCAAACTTTCGAGGTTCACCTCAACCCGCCCCAGCGCTTCGTTATAGAAAGATCGCAAACCGAACGCCCATAAATCGAAGTTTGCGCCCAGCTCTCGATTGATTCGTTCAAGTTCGTTAACGATGAAAGACCGCGTTACGCCGAGCGAATCATCATAGGCCGCCTCCAGGGTCGCGCGATCTTTCTTAAGGTCCGCACCCAGCAACAACGCGTCGCCCGGACGCAAAACTCGGCGAATGGCCCGCATAAAATTCAGACCTTCGTCCGGCTCAAAATTGCCGATGTTTGATCCCAGAAACAAAACCAGGACGGGCTTGGCATCGGAAAGCTGCAGCGCCTCGAGGGCCTGAAAATAATCCGCCGCGTAGGCGTTGATTCTCAATTGTGGATAAGAATCGAGCAGCGCATGCGAACTCTCTGCCAGCGCGGAGGCCGAAATATCCACCGGTACAAAAAGCAGTTTCCCTCGTTGACGGATTAGCGCTTCGATAATGTTTCGGGTCTTTTCGGCGCTGCCGCTACCCAGCTCAATCAAAGTCTCGCATTCGGGAATCGAGGCGACGATTTCATCTGCATGGGTCGTGAGAATCTGGTCTTCGGCCCGCGTCAGGTAGTATTCATCGACCTCGCAAATGGCCTCGAACAGACGCGAGCCCAGCTCGTCGTACAGGTATTTCGGAAACAGGTACTTTGGTTCCGACGACAGCCCGCGCTTTATGTCTTTCGTAAAATCAACGTGGCCGTCACGTCGCGCGAGATCGTGAATAGTCAGGCGCGAACGCGGATGCTCGACTGGTGTTTGGGATGCCAAGTTGTCTCCACAATCGTTGACCAGGGGAAGGAACGATTGATAAGGGGGTCGTGATGGAGAGGGATTATACGCGGGGCCGGTAAGAAACAAAAAGGGCAGCCGGTTCGATTCGACTGCCCTGGTGTCGGTACGCACGCCTCCGGCGTGCCTGGTTCTATTTGTTAGAGTTGAAGCTTTAGATAATCACTTTTTTAGCCGGTCGAGCTGGAACGGTAACGTCAATCGACGGCACGACGATCCGAGGCAGCTGGATATTCACATCCGGCAGCTCAATCGAAGGCGTCACGATGCGCTTATTTCCCAGCGTCCCGGTGCGAAAGATGTTTGGGTGCTCGCTCTTTTCCGGCGTCAGCGTCACGGTGCGCATGCTCTTGTCGCGAATAACCGTCAGCGAAACGTCGCCGGTTTCTTTCTTGTTAAGTGCACGCGTGATGTCGCCGGGGGAAGTTACCTTCTCGCCATCGATGGCGGTAATCACATCGCCTGCTTTCAATCCCGCTTTGGCTGCTGGACCGTTCTCTGTGACTGAGGTAATCAAAACGCCGCCGTCCTTCACGCCAAAGTAGTCAGCTAACTGTTTTGTCAGCGTCTGCGTGCTGATACCGATGCGGCGATTGCCAAACGCGAAAACGAAATTGCCGTCGCCCAAATTTCCGACGTTCCCCATTTCGAACCTGGGAAAATCCTTATCGATCCCCTTCCAAACCTCGTCATTGATCTTCCCGCGCAACAATCCGCCGAAGTCTCGCTTGGAAAGCGTCACGGTCACTTCCTGTTCTGCGCCCCCGCGGCTAATCGTCAGGCGTACTGTCTGATCCGCTGCCGACTCGCTCACCAGCCGAGTCAGTTTGCGAACGCTGGTAACGGACTCGCCGTCAAAACGCAAAATGACGTCGTCCTTTCTCAGGCCGGCCTTTTCCGCCGGACTGTCTTTCATGACTTCGGTGACACCGACGCCGCGCACGTCGCGCATGCCGTAGCGCGCCATGTTTTCTTTGCTAATATCCTCAGTCGAGACGCCTAGATACGCGCCGCCGTCGAAAAAGAACGAGAAATGACGGTCTTGCGGGTCTTGCTGGTCCTGCGAGCTTTCGACTTCTGCGTCCAGCAAGGCTTGCAAAGCCCGCGTTTCCGGGGCCAGCGCTTCCTGCGCGTACACAATGCCCCCCGCAATTGCTACGACTGAGACAATCAGGGAAATGATTAAAGCCAGTTTCTTACGAGACATGTCCAAATCCTCCGGAAGATTTTAGGACGTTCCACGCGCGCGCAGCCGTGAGGTTCCAAATTCTGTTGCAACAAACGCGTTCTTTTAAGGCGAATCGCTCCCACTATTAAAGGACTCGTTGTAGAGCAGATCGATTTTTTAGGCAAAGGGCGTTCTGCTTCTAAACTTTTGGCAGAAGGGCTAAAAGATTGGAGACTTAATCAGCGGACAGCGGGCGGTAAATCTCGCGGCCATCACTCATCTCAACCGCTATTTTCCCCTCGGACTCTGCGTAATCAAGATGAGCCACCGCTTCTGAAACCGCCAGGAAGCTATGGACGTCATCAACTCCCGGGAACATGGCGCGAGAAACTTCCCAGGCATTTGCTCCCGTTTTGGGAATGACGGCCAGCGCGTTGGCTTGCCGCTCACGAATTAGTTTGAGGTAGCGATTGAAGAGTTCTTCGAAATCCTGTATGGGCTCGCCGTGACCACCGAAGACCAGCGTCGGCGCGAAACTGCGCACGCGGGCCAGACTGACCAGATATTCCGCCAATGAGCGAAACCGTCGCGACGGGTCGATCGGATCGGGCGAGATGACGGGGTTCGGCGTAATGCGTTTGAGCACACAATCGCCGGCGATGATCGTCCGATCCGCTTCGCGCAGAAACGAGCACGAACCGGGTGTGTGGCCAGGCGTGTGAATGACGCGCAGCGCGCCCGCATCAAATTCCAGTTCGTCGCCATCAACCAACTCGCGACAATGACCTTCTTCCAGCGAGTCTGCATACTGACGCACGTCGTCGTAGAGCCGGCGCATCGATTGGATCTCTTCGTCAGGGACGCCGGCGCGTTGTAACAGGCGCAGACTCTCGTCATGCTCAAGCCGGCTGGCCCGATGACCGGTTTCCCAGTCGTGAACGAAGACTTCCGCGTCTTTTGCTTCATCTCGCAGTGAGCGCGCGAGTCCACAATGATCTTCGTGAGCGTGCGTGAGCACAATGCGGCGGATGTTGTTGACTGATAAGCCCACCGATCTTAAACCCGCGCGCAGCGCCCCGATTGCTTCGGGCGTCTTCGGGCCGGTGTCAATTAACGTGACCGGATCTTCTCTGATGAGATAGACGTTGACCGCACCGATGTAGAAGGGAGTGGGCAGGGAAATAGGGATTATCTTCATGCTTTGCGGTCGCGGATTTGCTCAAGCTCTTTCAGGAATTCTTCACGTTCCCGCGCCTCTTTCGATGCTCTTCTGGTCTTATCGGTTAGATACCGTTGACCTCGAATTTCGGAATTCTGAAGTGAATCTGCCCAGGCGCGAAGCTGGCGAGATATTCTTTCGGCTTTGGATTTGAGATCTGAGATCTCAGATCTCAAATTTGAGATGCCACGCAGACGTTGGCAGAGACACAGAATTGAACGGGTTTCACCCCATGACCCTCTGGCAATGTAAAGAAAAGTAAGCGTCTCTTGCGTAGTGCCTCGCTCAAACCCTTCGGCAATATTGTTTGAAACGGACATCGCTGCTCGCTCAATTTGGTCACGAACCGAGTAATACCGACGAAAGCGGGATTGTGAGGTTAGCTCAAAAACCTGAACGGCCAAGTCAATGGCATCATTCCAAACCGGCAGTTCTTCAAAGCGGTTGTATTTCATCAATGTTCTCCTGAGCAACTCAAAATTCGTAGATCTGCAAAGGATCCTACTCGATTCGACAACCACCAAAGGAGTAGCAGCGCAATCCGCGCGGTTAACCTCGGT
>DATISD010000431.1:0-4064 GCA_035469005.1 Pyrinomonadaceae bacterium
ATCAATCTGCCCCTGAATCAGTGCGGCTTCAGTGACCTCTCCGGTCGAGCGCCCGATTCTCAAGTAGTCTTTGACCGAGTTCGGATCGCTGCCTGCGGACGCTCGACCGAAAGCCAATTCAAAGTAAGCGGGCAGAATACCCCTGGCGCTGGTCCTTTCCTGCAAACGCAGCTCGTAGAGCAGCACCTGATCGAGAATCAGCTTGCGAATCTCACAATCAATTTTCCAGATTCGTTCGTTGAGCGGAGGCACTTTGTCCTCGTGCTCTTTGAAGACCTGTTCGGCCGTAGCCGCTAAGTCCCGCCGCAGCTCGTCGCGATCGCCGGACGGCAAGTACTCGCGCCGATGCTTCTCAAAAAATCGCCGCAGAATATCGTGCAGTAACTTGCCGGCGTCGATGGCTTGCAGGTCCAGCGCGGCTTCGCTGCGCGGCTCGATCCTCAGGACGCGATTGCCAAAAAATCTGAAGGCGCAATTGCCGAACGTGCTCAAGCGGCTGGCGCTGTAAACGTGTTCTGCACCGAAGTGTCGCGCCAACATCGCCCGCAAATCGGCGTTCGTTATTTCCCCATCGTACGGCCCGAACCATTCACTGTTGCGCGCGTGCTCAATATCGATGCGCCGCAAAGCGGACGCTGTAAGATAGCCGCGCTCCCTGGCTCGGGACAACAGCGCCTCGACGCTGGCCTGGGTTAACTGGGTGCGACCCCGCACCGTGCTCTGTCTGATCAAGATCGTGCCGAATTCGGCAGCGGTTGAAGCTTCAGTCAGGCTCGAACGATCTATGTCGCTGCGAATCTGCTTTAATTCGATCTCAAGGGGTGAAACTGCCCGCCGAAGTTCTTCGATGTAGTAAGAAGCAACCGTTTCCGCCCCGTCATTGAGCGCGAGCGGCCGCGTCAAGTACAAACCATCGGTCGCGCGGCAGGCTGCCTGATAAAAATAGTGTTCTTCTTTCAGCAATGTGTCGCTGGAAATGTCTTCGAGAAACACACCGTGCTTTTGCAGCCGCACGCGTTCTTCCTGCGGATAGAGCCAGTCGCGCGAGGTCCGCAGGGGAAAGCCGCCCTCGATCATTCCTGCGATAAAGACCACCCGAAAGCGCAGCCCGCGAACATCGGTCGCCTCGAGCACCCGCAGACCGTCGCGGTTCCCGGCGCTAATTGCCAACACTTGCGACTTCAAACATCGCTCAATTTCATCGATAAACGACGGCAGCTGAATTCGAGGCGGCGCATCAACCTGTGTCTGGGTCACTACGCCTGAGGCATAATTAAAACTACGCACAGCAGCAACTATTGCGCGGCGCAAACTCTCCCGGCCCCGCACGTCGAGCGACGCCTGGGGAATGTCGCTGGCGCCTGACTTGCGATCGAAAGGAACATTGACTCGATTTGAAAACTGCAATTGATCGAGCAGAATCATCAAGGCCGATCGCAATTCCTCCACCGTGCTCGCTTCCGGCATCGCAGACAATAATTGCTGCAAGTGCCGCATGATGAGAACTGTCCAGGCGATCGACGCCGGATGGATGGGCGCCGGCTTCTTTCGCCGATCCATGGCCGCGCCATCTTCCGGGGGCGCTTCGTCTTCCGCCGAGACAGCCGCATCTTCAGGCTCATCGCCGGCGATTAATGTTTGCGCTGCTTCCGGAGAAGGGAAGACTCTGATCAGTTTCAGGGCCCGTTCAATCCATCCGTCGACTCGTAATTCACTCCCGACATAGGCAATGACGTTTTCGAGATCGTCAGAGCGCCAACGGCCGATGCCCAAAGCCGCTCGCAACTTGTCGTTCGCCGCCTGCGGTTTGTTGGAATCGCTCAGCAGGTGTGCGTATTTAGCGTCGAAAGCTTTTGTAAGTTCTGCCAGGTTTTGATCGGACGCTCGAAAGTAATCGGTCTTAATTAAATGGGCGACGTCGCTGGCTTTCGGATTCTTAACTTGCTCGTGCGCCTCTCTCAGAAGCTGAAAGAGTTTTCCGCAAGCGCGAACTGCCGGTACGTCCGTAGCTTCGACGCGGCGTTCCAAATTAGAGGGAATCGATTCAGCCGCGAACACGCGCGCAATCGTGTCAGCATAAGCAGCCCGTTCACGAACGACGAGCGCAATCTCTGACACTCTGTAGTTGTTCTTCAGAACCAATCTCTTTATCTCTTTGGCTATCGAACGAATTTCAATTTCGCGATCGGCGCATTCGAACAAACGGAGCGCAGGCATGCCTGCCTGCGGTTCACCGGCATCTGGCCGGTCGCTTTTTTTGTTAGTAACTTGCGCTGCATTGAACAGCCGGCTGCGCAGAGGCGCCAGCGATTCGTTCACGGGAGAAAGGTCGCCGCTCGTTTTCGTTTCAAACGGGGCGATTGATTTCAGGTGATCGATAGTCGATTGAAAAGGCCGAAAGATTTCTTCGTTTTGCGCATCATAGTTCAGGTTCACAATCACGTTCGGAACCCGTGGTATTAAGCACTTCAAAATTTCGCCCTGGACCGGCGTGAAATCAAAAAATCCATCTATGACCAGCAAACCGATTTCTTTCGAAAACGCGGTTTCACTCAGCTCAACCTCGTTGCGCAGCACCTGCAACGCGCGAAGCTGCTCAGCGTCTTCATCTGTCAAGCCGTATCGGTCCAGCGCTTCGGCATAGGTTGCGTAAATCAGGGCAACGTCGCGATCGAAATCCAACTGAGAATGAGGACTTTGGGCTTTGGACTTTGGACTTTGGACTTGAGCGTCGGCATCGCGCTCTTCCACCACCTGCCGAAAGTCTTGCGCCGTCTTGCCCGCGCGCTGAAGCTCGCCAATCAAGCTCGCGATCGTGTTAACGCAGCCATCGCGATTGGCGAGGGTCTTCATCCCGCTCAATCGCCCGCCGGCGCTCAGTTGTTTGATGATTTGAGAAATCAGGCTGCGCCGCAGCGGCAGTTCTTCTCGATCGATTGGCACTCGTGTCAGAGGCCCGGGCGTAAGCAATCCCGACGCATCGGGACTTCCTGAAGGTCGGGCTTCTGACCCGGCCGCTCTCGACAGGATTCGCCCGATAAATCCGCGAAACAGATAGACCGGAAACTCGCCCCAGACGCCATGCGCGTGTTCTCCGTCCAGCAATTTTTCGGTGACCAGATCGAGCAACGGGTGAGACGCCGCGAGATAGAGCAGCCGGTGAGTCTCGCCGCGCGTGATGTATTCGGCGCAGCGCCCGAGCAGGAGCTCGCGAGTGTTTCCCAGGACTGGTCCCAGCCAGATTTCTTTGGACACTATTTGTTCTCGCCTGCGCGAGCACTTCTCGAAGACAGCAACGGCATTGATTCGTCTTCGTCAAATTCCGGCTCAGCCGCAACCAATTCAGGAAACAATCCGCCTTCGTCGAGAGTCAAAGCGCGAGCTGATTTGTCGATCGGTTCCGGTGATTCGATCTCTTCACCCGTAATGGCGCTGCGTTCTTTGAATTTTCGCGCGGTTACCAGGACGCGCGCTTCGAGCGAACCGACGCCCCGGTTGTAAGACTCGAGGGCACGGTCGAGGTTTTTCCCGATGTCGGAAAGATGAGTCAGGAAGGTTCGTAATCGATCGTAAAGCTCTTTCCCGAGTTTGCCGACTTCATCGGCGTTGGCGGCGCGCTGTTCCTGCTGCCAACCGTACGAAATCGCTTTGAGCAGCGCGATCAAGGTTGTGGGGGTTGCGATGATAACTTTTTGATTTATCCCATCTTCGATTAGTTTCGGATCCTGCTCCAGCGCAGCACTGTAGAAGTTTTCGCCCGGCAAAAACAGCAACACGAATTCGGGGGTGGGTTGTACCGCTTCCCAATAAGACTTTCTGCTTAAGGCGCCAATATGATTGCGCACCAACCGCGCGTGCTCTTTCAGGCGCTCGAGTCGAATCACGTCATCTGAAGTCGTAACCGATTCGTAGAAAGCTTCGAAAGGCACTTTCGCGTCCACCACGATGGTGCGATTGCCAGGCAGGCGAACGATGACGTCGGGCCTGAGGCGCCCATCTTCGTTCGTGACCGTCGCCTGTTCGGTAAAGTCGCAATACTGGACCATGCCGGCGAGCTCAACCAC
>DATISD010000432.1:0-5449 GCA_035469005.1 Pyrinomonadaceae bacterium
GTTTCAGCGAAAACGTTCTCCTGGTTGGATCGTTTTCCCATGTACCGAATGCGATAAATCGAACGCCTCGGCTGAATTTTTTCTCATAGCTGTCAATAATCTGCGGGGCACTGGGCCCCGAAAGAAATGTCCAGACGACCACGTCTTTACCCGTGCGTTCACGGTCGGTAGCCGAGATTTCAAAAATGTAAAGACGGTTCCGATACGACCGCCATCCGCGCACGGGACGCCCCTGGCAAAGCTTCACAAATAGCTCAAGCGAAGCCTCCATGCCGTCACTCAGATCGCGAATGCGCGCGAGATTCGATCGATCCTCGTAACGCATCGGCAAGTAGTGCAGCAGATCTTCGACCGTAACGTTATTGATGTCTTTTCCGGTTGAGATTCCCGCAATGCCCAGGGCTAATTTGCGTGCAGTTAGCGTACCGAGTCGGGGAAACCCGCGATTTGGCAGGTCGAGAATGCGAGTCTCGACAGAGATGGACGACTCTGTTGGCATCTCGTCGGGATCATAGCACGACGTCGGTGGAACAATGGTGCAAGTCCAAACGTTCAAATGCCTGGATGAAACACTGGGAATCGTTAATCGATCGGAAGATCCGCGAAGCCATGGAAGAGGGCGAATTCGACGATCTCTCGGGCAGAGGCGTGCCGATCGATCTCACCGAGAATCCCTTTGAAGATCCTGACTGGCGCACGGCCCATCGGATGCTGCGTAACGCCGGATTCGCTCCCGCGTGGATTGAAGAACGCAAAGACATCGAGGCCGAAATTGCCGCTGCCAGAACCACGCTGGCCCACGTTTGGATGGTATGCCAGATAGCGCGGCACACCGAACATTCCCATTCAGCTGAGATTCGATGGCGAAAAGCCCTGGAAGATTTTCGGGCTAAATCCGTTGAACTAAACCGGCGCATCGAGACATGGAATTTGAAAGCACCGGCTGTTGGGGTTCATCGGAGCAGGATTGATTTCGATCGTGAGATTGATCGAATTACCGGTTAAGTAGCGGCCATCGTCGCAGGCGCGCAGAACTTATCAAACGCCTGCGTCAACTCGGTCGCGATTTCCTCAGCCCTGCGGCCTTCAATCTGATAGCGTTCCAGCATGTAAACGAGCTCGCCATCTTTCAGAATGCCGATTGACGGCGACGACGGACCGTAACCCGTGAAGTAGCTGCGAGCGCGGTCGGTCGCCTCGATATCGGCGCCGGCAAAAACTGTCGCGACTTTGTCAGGCTTAACTTCATGACCCAAAGCGAGCGCAACCCCGGGACGCGCTTTACCTGCGGCGCATCCGCAAATCGAATTGACGACGATCATCAGAGTCCCGCCGGTGTTTTTAACCGCATCGTCGACTGCTTCGGGCGTTCTCAATTCCTCGACACCAATACGAGTAAGATCTTCGCGCATCGGTCGAATCATAATTTCCGGATATGGCATCTTAATTAATTCCCCTGTGCTTTGAGTCTAACATGTAATCGAGATCTGACGCGGCTGGTCACCATCACCTCTGATCGAAATTCGCCACACATTGGGCGGTAACGGATAACGGCCCAACCGTTCCGCCCATTCGATAATCACCACCGACCGCTCGTCGCTCAGGATTTCATCCAGGTCAACAGCGTGGGCCGCCGTCGCGCCCTCATCGAGTCGATAAAGGTCAATGTGATAAAGCAACAAACGGCCCTGGTGCGGATTCACGAGGGTGAACGACGGACTGGTTACCTCTTCTCTGTCGATCTCGAGGGCGTGAGCAAGGCCTTTAACGAGCATGGTCTTACCGGCTCCAAGCGGGCCATCCAGAAGAATAACTTCACCGCCGGCCAGGTTTTTGCCGAGGCGAACGCCGAGATCGAACGTGTCGACTTCACTGGTAGAAACAAACTCGCCCGAAGGAATAGTCGTCGCCGAAGTCATGTTTTGGGTCGCGTTCCGGCTTTGGCGAATTCGAAAGATGCGAAGAAGCGATTGGAGTTCGCAGTGTCTTCACTGCCTTTGAAGACGGCCACTGCGATTTGGTAAAAGCGAATTCCAAAGATGAAAACTCGACTCTTGAAAGACGCTTGATCGTTTTCGCCGGTAAACTCAATGCCTTTTCGCCCCTCGATCATTAACTGCTTCGTGCTAATCAACCCTGCGTTCAATCGTTTGAGAAAATTATCGCGATTAGCCGCAAGCTCATCATCAACGTTGAAACGAACGCTTGGCGCGTAATCACCATACGCTACCGTGTAGAGCGCGTTGTCGGTAGTCACAGTAAACAAATGCGCACTGAAATCATCCCCAAGCCGCACGTCCTCTTCAGGCTTTGCCGGCATCATGACTGAGAAGCCTCCGCCGACGGGGGCAACCTTAATCCAATCACTCTGCGAACCGCTTGCGGCCTGGACGAAGCCAAGAAGGAATACGATTACCGCAACGCTCTTCAGCATGATGATCACCGAACACAACTTTGAGGCGCCTCGCCGATTGGATCAAGCGAGCGAATCGCTTCGCTCAAGTGTTCGCGAATGTCAGAAGCCACCATTGTGCGCATGCCCAGTTTCTGAGCCGCGAGGTCCCCTGCCAATCCACTAACGTAGACGGCGGCAACGACCGTTTCGAATGCATTAGCGTCTTTCTTTAATGTCCCATAAGCCTGAGCTAAGAACCCGGTAATAACGCCTGTCAGCGTGTCCCCGGCGCCGGCGGTGCCAAGACCTGCGTTGCCGGTTGGATTGACGACGACTCGCCCATCGGGGGCCGCGATCATTGATCGAGCGCCCTTCAGTACCAGGATCACTTTGCATTTTCTGGCAAACTCGCGAGCAATGTTCACGCGATCATCTAGTGATGACCTATCCTCGGAGCCGAGCAATCGTTTCATCTCTCCCGGATGAGGCGTTAAGACAATTGGAAACTCATCTGAACCTTGCAAGTCATCTGGCCATGGCGCCAAACAGTTTAGCCCATCGGCATCAATTACGATCGGCGTTATTCGCTGCTTGACCATGCTGCGCACAAAACTTCTTGTGCGATCGTCTCCGGATGATAAACCCGGCCCAATCGCGATGACGTCTGCTCGCTCGGCAAATTTCAGCGCATAGTCAATCGCGTCATCGCTGACTGCACCTCGGTCCGTTTCTCCCAAAGAGGTAGTCATGATTTCCAGCATTACCTGCGTGGCTACCAACGGCTGCGCTGAATCAGGTGTCGCCACTGTTACGAGCCCCGCGCCTGCGCGCATCGCTGCATTGCCGCACAAGGCCGCTGCGCCGGTGAACCCGCGCGAACCTGCGATGACCAAAGCATGACCATGTGTATTCTTGTACGAGTCGACCGTGTACCGTGTTTGTCTTAACCATTTCCGTGCGTCGCTGGATTCCGTCACGAATAGGTCGGACTTAGCTTCGGAGATCAATTCATCAGGCGAACCAATCGCAGCAACCAACAGTTTTCCGTTGTAGTGGGCCGCCGGCGGGACTACGTTTGCGCGCTTTGGCGCAGTCATAGTAACCGTGGCGTCAGCTCGCACGACTTCGCCAATCAGTTTTTCGCAGTCCGCGTTGAGGCCCGATGGAATGTCGATAGAAACGATGCGCGACGATTGATGGGGCGGCAAGTCCCTGGCGTCACGCAGTCTAACCAGAAACCTAACAACGTCCCTATGCAGTCCTTCGACTGGTCGCGTCAAGCCGGTTCCGAAAAGGGCGTCAACGACAACATCATGTTGCGCCTTGAGAACTGTCGCCAGCAGTTGTTTCCATCCACTTTCGAAATCGCATTCGAAAACATTTATGCTGCCAACAGGACGTGTCGGGGCTTCCTTCCCTTCGCGCAATTCACATTCTTCTTTCCACGCTTGTAATCTGTCGAAGTTAACTCGGGCATCGCCCTTGGTTTCTTCAACTTTGCCCATGAGTACCACGTCAACCAGAGCGCCGGCGGTCGCGAGCAAACGCGCAACGGCTGCCCCATCGCCACCGTTGTTTCCCTTGCCGCAAAAAATCAGAACACTCCTGCCGCCGGAATCACCTAAATAAGAGTCGATTACGAATCGAGCGGTCGCAGTCGCAGCGTTCTCCATTAGTTCCAATGACGCGACTCCATTACGCTCAGTCGTCAAGCGATCGATGTCGCGCATCTGTGCCGATGAAATAACAGGTTGCACGCCGCGATCATACGGAGAAGATTGCTGGGGGGTCAATTGCTTGCCGGCGGCAGGCTGCCGGCGTATCACGCGGTTGAGGCCCGGCAAGTCTGCATAAACAGAAATGACGGTCAGTTGGGATTTTTGCCCAGCCGCCGCCGCTGCTCCAACCGATCCGTCTTTTCGGGATAATTATCTAAACGGGCAATACATCGAGTTCTCCAGAAATTTTTCCTGAGTCTTATTCAACCCCTGAAATCGCATCGACCACGCCTGACAGATAGCAGTCAATCTGATTGACCGGTCTTTCAGACTGACCCAGTCACAACCGCCTGGCAGCTCGAATTCGCAAAAAACCGAAGGAAAACACGCATCAGGCTATGGCACGACCCTTGTAATTTGGGCCGCGGGCATCCCCTGAAATTTGCCCACGAGATCAGAGAGGACTCGGAGCTTTCGAAAAATGGCCAGAGGAAAATCAACCCGAACGAATCGATGGCGGTGGCTGACAGCAATCGGCATTTCCATGTCGCTGCTCGCCGGCATTCTCATAACTGACGCCGCGAAAGCGCAGAGTAACGAACGCCGTCCGGTTTCCCCCAGGACCTCATTGTCGAAGTATGCGACCGATCTAACCGCGGCGGCCGAACAAGGACGCTTCAACAATATCGAGGAAAAAACTGTCGAAACCAATCGCGCGATCGAGATTCTTGCCGCCGGCCAGAAGAACAACCCGGTTGTCATTACTGAGTCGCAAGCGATCCGCGACGTGATCATGGTTGGTGTCGCGCGCCGTCTCGCGAATGGTGATGTTCCGGAGGAACTTGCCGGCAAACGACTCTTTAAACTGAATCTCGATGCACTGTTTCACGATTCAAGCAATGCCCAGGAACTTGTAGCTCATCTTTCGGCAATTCTTTCGGACGTCACCAACTTTGATTCCAAGGTCATCCTAATAATTGATCCGATCCAGTCACTGATGGGGCCAGGGGCCGCATTCGACGGCGCCGTTTCGTCTTTGTTGCGGGATGCAATGTCCAGGGGCCAGATTCAATTCTTCGGTGCCTCGACCGATATCGCGTTTCGCCAGGACGTAGCCAGTCAGAAATCGTTGGCGCCGCTGTTCACCGCCTTCCAGCCGGACGAGGCCTCGAGCTCAGCAGCGCAACAGAATGCAGAAACAGTGAAGTCACATGACGCGTCAAACGATGAAGAGTTCGCGGGCGACAATGTGTCACCGGATTTGCGCGAGTTGATTAATGGCCGCAACTCTCCTTCGCATGTTAAGGCGCTCCTGCAAGTTAACGATGCGAACAGC
>DATISD010000433.1:0-2597 GCA_035469005.1 Pyrinomonadaceae bacterium
CCTGGGTCATCTTTGGCAAACGCCTGATCAAATCAGGAACATCCTGTCGCTGCTGAATTGCCTCGACGTCAGTCGTTTCAGCGAACGCGAACTTACTTCCAATGAGTGTTGCGCCCACCACACCAGCCGTGGAGCGCAGGAAATCTCGTCTGTCTGTGCACATAGTTTTGGAGCGCGAACGAATAGTCCGCATCAAGCGCGAAGCGCGAAAAGTTTGAACCAGAGCAGCGACATGCTACACGATGCCCGCACGCATCAACAAGATTTTGGCTGGTATTTCTCGAATGCAGGCGGCTCTTCTTAGTCCCGTGGGGGCGAAATATTTGTAGACCGAGCAGCTTTGACCTTAGCTCCGTGGTAGCGGCATCTCTTCTAACTGACGAGGATGATGTCGCTCCTCCGGGAGTTGGGACTCTGCTTACGAGGTTTGACTACAAGTATCTGGCTCCTAACGGAGCCAGACCGGGAGGAATTCAGCGTTAGGTGTTAACGCGCGGTTTAGCCTCGCCGTCAATGAAATTGCCTGGGGTCGCACGGCAGGCCGCAACCCCTGATTTGAAATTAGTCGTTTGGCAAATCGATTCAAGCTACAATGACGCGCTCTTTGGAATCGTCGTTCAAATGCGCTGATGCGACATCGTCGTCTGCAAATAGCATTTGCTCTCTCGCGGGCATCAATCGTCCTGACATTGCTGTTCGGCGCGGCCTTTGCCCAGCAGCCTCTTCGCTGGGGCGCCGATCCCAGCGGCGGTGCGCCTTACGTCTTCAACGACCCCAGCCACCCCGATCAGTACATCGGATACGAAAAAGAGATCGTGGACGCGCTGGCCGCCGCCATGGGCCGCAAAGCGGAGTTCGTTCCGTCTGACTGGGAGACTCTGGTCTCAGCGCTGCAACGCAAATCTTTTGATGTGATCGTAAACGGCCTTGAGCCGACTGCCGATCGTCAAAAGCAGATTCTATTCAGCAAACCGTATTACATTTTTCAGCTCGCGCTTACCGTCCGGAGCGATGAGCCACAGATTCATTCGCTCGCCGATTGCAAGAACCGGATTGTTGGGACCCTCGGCAACACCGCGGCTTCGCGCCTGCTGGAAAAAGAACGAATTCCGATGAAGAGTTATGCGGATCCGGTCGCGGCCTATCGGGATCTCGAATTGAAACGGATCGACGCGGTGATTATGGACGTGCCGGCCGAAGTCTTCTATGTCAGCAAAAACGCGAGGCTGAAGCGCGCCACGGAACCTTTCTTTCGCGGCACTTACAACATCGGTTTGCGCAAAGGCGACGATGCACTCAAGGCCGAAGTCGATGCAGCAATCGACAAGATTACTGATGACGGCACAATCGAAAGAATCCTGCGCAAATGGGGCTTGTGGAACGACGCTCAACTTGAACTGCGTACTCCGAACAAAGCCGAACAGAAAACGACTGAAGCTGGTTACGACATAACATCCGCAGCGTTCAATTGGCGCGAGGCGATTTGGCGGCTGGCACGCGCGGCGCTTGTCACGGTCTTGATCGCGTTCGGATCGATGTTCATCGCGCTCGTCCTGGGCATGCCTTTGGCACTCGGGCAATGGAAAGGGCCCCGCCTGGTTCAGTGGTTGTGCACGGTCTACGTCGAGTTCTTTCGCGGCACGCCGGTATTGGTCCAGTTGCTGTTTCTTTACTTTGGCTTGCCAACGATTGGACTGGCGATGCCGGGATGGCTTACCGCGCTTATCGGTTTAGGCCTGAACTATGCCGCTTACGAGTCACAGGTTTACCGCGCCGCCCTGGAAGCTATCCCGCGCGGGCAGTGGGAGGCGTCGTACTTGCTGGGCATGAGTCCTTTGCTCGCGTTTCGCCGCATCATCCTGCCTCAGGCATTTCGCATTGCGCTGCCGCCGATGACGAACGATTTCGTTTCGCTCTTCAAAGATACTTCGACGGCTTATGCTATCTCAGTATGGGAGCTCGCGACGGCTTACCGTGAACTGGCAAATGCCTCAGGACAATTCCTGCTGTTAGGCGTGGCCGTCTCGTTGTACTACTTAGCAATGAGTTTGCCGATGGCCCACCTGGCGCGGAGGCTTGAACGAAAGTTACAAAGGCGAGAGGCGGTTGAAGAGAACCCGCGAAGCGGGTGAAAGCATAAAGCCTGGGGTGAGCGAAGCGAACCCCAGGTTATAACCAGGTATCAAGAAACCAGCGCGCGAAGCGTGCGACAGAGCTAATGGTTACGATTGTTAATTGCCAACGTCTGTCACCCACTCCGTGGGTTCGGCTCATAATTTAAAACTTTTACACCGGGGTTTCGCTTCGCTTCACCCCAGCCTTTATGCTGTCACCCGCTCCGCGGGCTTGGGCCACAAACAAATGATTCGAGTCATCGATCTCATCAAAAGCGCCAACGGCACGCGCATCTTGCGCGGCGTGTCGTTTGAAGTTCCGCCGCAAACAGTGCTCGGAATTATCGGCGCGTCAGGAAGTGGCAAGACTACGCTTTTACGTTGTCTGAATGGCCTGGAACGGATTGACGGCGGCATGATCGAATGCGATGGCCTGCGGCTGGAACCAGATCTCTCAAAACATGAATACAGTCGACGCGTCAA
>DATISD010000434.1:0-3297 GCA_035469005.1 Pyrinomonadaceae bacterium
TGGGCACTGCGATTACCGAAGCGATTGTTTACGACTACGGCGCCTCAGCGTTTCTCTCTCGACTCAGCGACCCATTTTGGTTTCAGGCCTTCGGCGCCGTCATGGGAATGGACTGGCACTCTTCAGGGATCACTACTTCAGTGATGGGTGCTTTGAAACGCGGCCTCGCAAATCGAGCTGATGATTTGGGTTTGTACATTTGCGGTGGTCGCGGCCGGTTCTCACGCAACACTCCAAACGAATTGCGATCGATCTCCGATCGCCGTGGTTTTGACGGCGAAACGCTGGTGCGCACCAGCCGGCTAACCGCGCGAATCGATAACAACGCGATCGCCGACGGTTTTCAGATTTATCTGCACAGCTTCGTAGTGGCGGCCAACGGAGAATGGGCTGTCGTCCAGCAGGGATTGAACGATCAGACCGGGATGGCCCGACGCTATCACTGGCACTCCGCCTGGGTGAAAGATTTTGTCGCGGAGCCGCACACGGGCATCGTCGGCGAGCATCAGGGAACGATCATGAATCTCGTCAATGCCAACGCCTCGCCGGCGCAAAACGCGATGCTGGAAATCTCGCGCGAGCGTCCCGAGAAAACCTTGCGCGCAGCGGCCGCGAGCAAAGGCATCTTACCTGATGACGTTTCAAACTCGCGGCCCACCATCGCTGGGCGCTACCTGCGCCTGCCTGCGCATCACGAGGTCCGTCCCACCGACGTCGATCTGAAAAGGCTCGGGGCAGTGCTCGCGGTTGCTTACGAACGAAATCTTCACGACTTTGCCGAGTTACTACTGCTTGAGAAACTTGGGCCGCGCACCTTGCAATCCCTGGCGCTCGTCGCCGAAGTTATTCACGGCGCGCCGAATCGTTTTGATGATCCAGCGCGGTTTTCGTTCGCGTACGGCGGGAAAGATGGCCACCCGTTTCCTGTCCCTTTAAAGACCTACGACGAATCGGTGAACTTTCTGCGCACATCACTTGACCGGGCGAAAGCTGTGCGAAACGGCGCCAGTAGCGACCGGGTGAATTTCGGAAGAGAAAAGCTGGACGCGCTGCGGCGCCTCGAACGTTTTGCGCGTTCAGTTGAAGCCCGTATTCAACCGGAGGCAAATTTTGACGCCGTCATCGCGCAGGAGCTCGCGATCTCGCTTTCTCTCAACGGCAGGACAGCATTTGACGACAAGGTTAAAGGCCAGTTCTTCATTGGCAAGGGCCAACAGCAAAAGCTTTTCTGATCGAGGCTTTGCCTGAAAATAGATCAGCCTTGTAAGAAATTCTGCTTCGTCGCAGAGTGACGGCTGAATTTAGCCGGGGATCGAAGACGCCTAGATCCTGCGGATTGGACCTGCTGATTGAGTAAACCACCGACCTCAACTAAACTCTGCTCGCGATTCCAACTCAACTTGCGTGGTTAAAACATGAGCGGCTTCTATTTCCCTTTTGCCTTGACGGTTGCGGGAATGGTGCTTTATCACCTCTCGCAAAAGTCCGTTCCGCCAGGTGTGAATCCCTTTCTGGTGATTGTCCTCGCGTACGTCGTGGGAATTGCTCTTTGTGTCGTATGCGCCGTTGCTTACCCCGGAAAGAAGAACCTCATCGAATCTGTAAAACTATCGAACTGGGCAGTCTTCACTTTGGGCGCGGCCGCCGCGCTGATTGAATTAGGTTTTCTGTTGGCGTATCGAGCGGGATGGAAAATCAGCATGGCCGCCGTCGCCACCAACGCCGCCGCGGCCATCGCCCTAATTCCGATCGGCATTCTTATTTATAAGGATCATCTGTCCTGGCGAAATGCCATCGGCCTGGCATTCTGTATTTTCGGATTGGCAATGGTGATGCGAGATTAGCTGAGAGTGAAATGTTGCGCTCTGAAACAAAGATCGAATGCTGCGCGTAACCACGAAATTGACCAGAGCTTTCGGACCGGGAGACTGGACATGACGACTAATAGACGAACCTTCTTGAAATTATCCGCGATGGCCGGTGGCATGGTTGGCCTGGGATTGGTGCCGGGGGCATCTGCCTTGGCCGAATCCGCGGGCTTAATCGGCCGGGCGCCAAAGCCACTGAACATTCTGATTCTCGGCGGCACCGGCTTCACCGGACCGTTTCAAGTGAAGTACGCCCTCAGTCGCGGACACAAAGTTACCGTCTTCAATCGCGGCCGCACCCATCCTGGGGAATTGCCAAAGGAAGCCGAGCAGCTAATCGGCGATCGCAATGGCCAACTCGATGCGCTCAAGAGTCGAAAATGGGACGTCTGCATTGACAATCCCACCACACTCCCGGTTTGGGTTCGCGACGCAGCACAAATTCTGAAAGGCAACGTCGATCGTTACGTGTTCATTTCGACCATCTCAGTTTATTCAGACAATAGCCATCCCGGAATGGATGAGAGTGGACCGCTGGCCCCGTACGACGGCGCGGACGCGATGAAAGAGACTCAAGCAACTCTGCACGCAAACCTGGCTCTCTACGGACCGCTTAAGGTGCAGTCGGAAAAAGAAGCCGAAAAATGGTTTCCGAATAAAGCCTTAATCATCCGGCCGGGATTGATCGTAGGGCCCGGCGACGAGTCTGATCGCTTCACGTATTGGCCCGTGCGGGTTGACCGGGGCGGCGAAGTCCTGGCGCCCGGCACACCGAAAGACAGTGTTCAATTCATCGATGCTCGCGACCTGGCCGAATGGACGATTCGCATGGTCGAGCAAGGTACAACCGGAATCTTCAATGCCACGGGTCCTGATTACAAATTGACAATGGGCAAGATGCTCGATGATATGAAGGCGGCGATAAAATCGAATGCGCAATTCACCTGGGTTGACGCAGATTTTCTATCGGCCCAAAAGGTTCGAGCGTGGTCGGACATGCCTGTCTGGGTTGCGCCGCGTGGCGAAGAAACCGGGTTCTCGCAGATCAGCGTTAAGAAAGCGCAAAGCAAAGGATTGACTTATCGATCGGTGGGTGACACGGCGCAAGCCACACTCGAATGGTTCAAGAAACAACCGGCCGAAAGACAGGCGAAGCTGCGCGCGGGAATCTCTCCGGAACGAGAGGCGGCCGTCCTCGCGGCGTGGCACGCGAAGAAGGGCTAACTTCTGTGTCACGCGCATCTAACGCGTGATTTCACATAACGAGACGATTCTTTATTGAAAACAAAACAAAGGCGGATCCATTCGGGTCCGCCTTCTTATTTGTCCGCCTTTACGTCGTCAGAGATTAGCGGCGCGACGTCTTCGCGGAGGCAATGTTCGAGTAAGCCGAATTCCCGTTGCCATTGAAAGCGCGGACCCGATAACG
>DATISD010000435.1:0-2646 GCA_035469005.1 Pyrinomonadaceae bacterium
CCTTGCGGCGCGGGCCTGCTTGACGTCCTGCTCTGCGCTTAGTTCATCGAACTGCGCCATCCGCAATGTCGCAGCATTCTCGAGAGCCAGGGTGACCGACTGCTCAACTGAAAGCGTGCGAACCGAGATGGTTTCGCTGCCATAAGGATAGTCGTAGTAGGGTGGGACGGTTTCCCGTTGTCTTTGCTGAACCTCAGCCGCGCCGTCCGGAAGCGTCATGGTGATCGACTTTGTTCCGGAGGCAGGCTGTTGGGCCCATGAGTCAGCTGTAGCCAGGGTTGTGGCGATTATTATTCCTGTCAGGACCAATGAATATTTTTTCAATTTTGAGCCTCCCTGCAATTCCAGTAAGAAACGACGACTGATTCAGTGAAGAGCGTGATTGGACCCGGTGACGTGATCAGTCGCGTCCAACCGTTGCGAGATACGAAGCGAGCGGAAGATTACTGATTAAGGAGAGTGCCTTCAAGCAGTATTTTTTCAGCGCGTCACTTCAAAGAGTCGATCTTGTACGTCTCGGGCTTTTCCGAGTAAGGTACTGGCCCAGCATGAGGACCAACACCCATCGTCTGACAGCTACCAGCATTTACCTGGCCTGCGCATCGATTCTGCTCACTTCGTTGTTGTTTGCTAATTGCCAATCGAAACAGGATTCGGGTAAGACGCTGACGTTGGCAATTAACTCTGGCGTGGAAGGCGATGCATTGCGCCAAGCCGCTAAGGACTATGAAGCACAGACCGGTATTCACATAAATATCGCAGAGTTTCCTTACGCCAATCTTTTCGAAAAGGAATTGATCGATCTTAACGCGCGCACGGGCGCTTATGATCTCATCATGCTGGATGATCCGTGGTTTCCTAAATTTGCTTCGCTTAGAGTGTTGACTGATCTGACGCCTTTGCTTCAGAAGCGGGGCAAGAATGGGCCTGATCAGGATTTCGTGACGAGTTCTATTGCGCTTTGTCGTGATCCTTACGAAAGCGGCGCTCTGTATGCACTGCCATACGTGGGCAATTCGCAACTGTTCTTCTATCGAAAAGATCTGTTTCAGAAACACAATCTAAAAGAGCCCGTAACCTGGGACGACGTACTGTCGGCCGCTAAAACAATCAGCGAACAGGAAACCAATGGCGCGCCCGGCGGCGGCAGACTTTATGGTTATGTCATGCGGGCGGCGCAGGGGAACGCGGCAGTTGCTGACTTCATGCCAATCTTCTGGGCCTTTGCCGGTGAGATGTTCGATGGGAATGGCCAACCCACAGTGAATAGTCCGGAAGGAATCGCGGCGCTGAAATTAATGATTGAGCTGGGCAAGTATTCTCCGCCGGGCTACGCCAGTTTCAATGCCGATGAAGTCGGCGCCCACCTGCTGCAAGGCACAGCCGCGATGTCAATCAACTGGCCGGCATGGATTAGTTCATTCAACGACCCGGCAAAATCAAAAGTTATTGGCCAGATGGATTTCGGCCAGATGCCTGGCGCGAAGAATCCCGGCCGCGCCGAGATCGGCAACTGGCTAATCGCAATTCCGCGCGACGCAAAAAATAGCGAAGCCGCGATGGATTTTCTGTTATGGGCCACGAGCAGCGAACCGATGAAACTTTCTGCACAGCGCGGAAATCCGCCGACACGCAAATCCGTCTTCAACGACCCGCAATTGGTGGCCAGGTTCTCCTCTTATCCGGCGCAACTGCGTTCGCTGGAGAGTTCGCGCCCGCGGCCGCGCACGCCACTGTGGAACGAGATCGAAAATGCCTTCGGGATTTATCTTTCGAAAGCAAACAGCGGCGAGCTTTCAGCTGAAGACGCGATGAACCAGGCGAATGCTGAGATCAAAAAGATCCTCGATCGCGGGAAGTAAGGCTGGCGCTTGGGCCTGCTGCGAGGTTTGGTCCGGAGCCGCGTAGCGGCGGAATATTTATATAAATATTGTGCCCCTACGGGGCTGGCTCGGGACTTTGCCGCCACACCTGAATGACTCGGGAAAACACGATTCAGCGACACACTTCTGATCGATCACTCGCCTACCTCCTGCTCGCGCCTACGGTCGCCGTACTACTCGCGCTAACAATCTATCCACTGATTTATTCGATCAAAATCAGCTTCCAGGGCCAGGTTGGAAATTGGACGCTGCAAAACTTTTCGCGCCTGGTAAACGATCAGTTTTTCCTGAGCGCGCTTGCGCACACTTTTGTTTATGCGGCCGTCGCTTTGACGCTGGAGTTCCTGATTGGCCTGGCGCTGGCGTTGTTGCTTGATGCCCAGATTCGAGGACGCGGGCTTTTTCGCGCGCTGCTGCTGCTACCGATGATGTTACCGCCGGTCGTCGTCGGCGTAGTGTGGCGCCTCATGCTCAACTCCAATTTCGGCGCCGTCAATGGAACGTTAAAGAGCATCGGCGTAAACACTGAAGGGCTGATCTGGACGGCTTCGCCCAAACTGGCGATGGCTTCGGTCATCCTCGCTGACGTGTGGCAATGGACGCCGTTTATGTTTCTGATTTTGCTGGCCGGCTTGCAGGCGATTCCACGGGAACCTTACGAAGCCGCCTGGATCGACGGTTCGAGTCGCTGGCAAACGTTTCTGCACGTGACTTTGCCATTGCTGAAGCCGGCGATCTTAATCGCTTTGCTATTGCGAACGAT
>DATISD010000436.1:0-2516 GCA_035469005.1 Pyrinomonadaceae bacterium
GGCGTTTCACCCAAAGGCGCAAAGAAAATCCGCAAAGTAACCACTTGAGCAGCACTGGAGTCGTTAGTTAGTCCTCGGTTTCTTCGCGTTGCGCAGATGTCGCCAAATCCACCAGGCTGTTCCCAAAACCAGAATGATGCCGATCACAAAATCAAAGCGATGAAAGAGACTCTTGAGTCTGGGATCTTTGTCCCATTGCTCACCCAGTTTCTGACCGACGTACGCCAAGCCAATACACCATGGCAGCGATCCGGCGAAGGTATAGATGATAAATCGCGGAATGTTCATCCGCGCGACACCGGCGGGGAACGCTATGAACGTGCGAATCACCGGCAACAATCGGCTGGTAAAAACGATCGTCTCTCCGTACTTTGCAAACCAGCGATCCGCTAAATCCAAATCATGATGCGAGATCAAAACAAAGCGGCCGTACTTTTCAATCAGGGGACGTCCACCGTACATGCCAACCCAGTACGCGCCCATCGATCCCAAAACACAACCGACGGCGCCGGCCAGGCCTACGATCCAAAGATTCATCTCGCCTTTCGACACGAGGTAACCCGAGAAGGGCATGATAATTTCCGAAGGCAAAGGTATGCAGGCTGATTCAATCGCCATTAGCAGCACCACGCCCGCGTACCCGAGCGTAGAAATGGTGGTGACGATAAACGTCGAAAGGATTTCGATTATTCTGGCAACCATGAAGTTATTGGTTCATTGATTCATGGGCTCATTGATTCATTGACTCATTGAAGCCTTAACTAATGGATCAATGAATCAATGAGCCAATGAATCAAATCCCTCAGTTCTTCTCCCATCCATGTTGCCCGATCAGCGGGACAAACTGGCAGGGGCCGTATTCTTCGACTTTGTGCGATGTTTCGGTCTTGATCACTCGCACCAGCTTTTGCGAGTCGCGCGTTTGACCGATGGGAATAACCAGACGGCCGCCGACTCCAAGTTGAGCAATTAATGGATCAGGAATCTTTGGCCCTCCGGCGGCGACCAGGATTGCGTCATAGGGCGCGTGCGCGTTCCATCCCAGCGTGCCGTCGAAGGCCTTGACGGTGGCGTTATAGATTCCGAGCTCGCGAATCCTTCCTTGCGCTTCGCGCGCCAACTCGCCAATCCGCTCGATGGCGTAAACCTGCGACGCCAGCTGCGCAAGGATCGCCGTTTGATATCCGGAGCCGGCGCCGATTTCCAGCACCCGACTCTTTTTGTCGACTTCGAGTAACTCGCTCATGCGCGCGACGATGAAGGGCTGGGAAATTGTTTGATTGAAATTTATCGGGAGCGCGTTGTCGTCGTATGCCCGACCACGAAGTGCTTCAGTAACAAAGAAGTGGCGCGGCACGACCCGCATCGCCTCGAGTACTTTCTGATCGCGAATTCCGTAATGATCGCGCAGACGATCGATCATGCGCTCACGCGGAATGCGAAACTCGGCAGCCAGAGTTCTTTGTCGTGATGCTGTGGAACTCAAAAGTTTTGAAGTTACCAGGGCTTAGGCATTCAAGAGTTCCGACGTGGTCAGGTAGTTCCAGGAGCCTATCTGTGACAACGCTCCGTGATCGGTCATGTCGCTTTTCAGCGGCGTAATGGACACGTAACCATCCTCGATGGCGCGGTAATCGGTGCCGTCTTCCGCATTTGAACGAAAGTACTGTTCACCGATCCAAAAATAGGGTTTGCCCCGGGGATCAATGTGTTCGGTGATTACAGGCCGCGCGTTCTTGATTCCCTGACGCGTCACCTTCACTCCCTTTATTTCACCCTGAGGAACGTTCATGTTCAAAAGCGTGCCCTCGGGCAACCCCTCGCTCAGGATCTTCCTGACCGCCACCAGTGCGAAACGGGCAGCATCGGTGAAGTTGAAGTGATCGCGCGCCACGAGACTTACCGCCAGACCGGGTACGCCCAGAATTGTTGCCTCGAGCGCACCCGCTACCGTTCCTGAATAAGTCGCATCATCGCCAAGATTCCCGCCGTGGTTGATGCCCGAAACGCAAAGGTCCGGCAATTCGTCTTCCTGCAGAATCTGGTGAAGAGCCAGGGTCACACAATCGGTCGGTGTACCGTCGACACTCCAATGGCGTTCATCTATCTGTCGAATGCGCAATGGCCGCGAAAGAGTAAGACTGTGGGCCGCGCCGCTCATTTCAGCCGCGGGCGCGACGACAAACACATCTCCCACCTCGAGCAAAGTGCGCTCGAGGATATGCAATCCTTCGGAATGAATTCCGTCGTCGTTTGTCAGGAGGATGCGAGTCATGACTTCCTTTAAGCGCGGATCGAACCTCGGACAATTGCGGTCAACTTACTTTTGACGGTCGTTGGTGACCAACCGGCTGAGGTTCAGGCTTGAGACGCACAACTAGGGTTTGGCGCTGACGGGGCGTGGCCGCGGGCGGCCTTTCTTCTTATTCCGCTTCCGAGCCAAAGCAGACTTTAGCTTTGCTTTCTGTCCCGGCGGCATGAAAAACGCGTGCTTCTTTGCGTCCTTAATAATCTCT
>DATISD010000437.1:0-4458 GCA_035469005.1 Pyrinomonadaceae bacterium
CAAATTCGCGATGTGAGAGCCTTCATTCGTTCGCTGTAGCGAATTCGAAGTGCGCCGGCAACGAAGTCCTGCTTTTTTTGTTGGTGAACTACTTCGGTTGCACTAGCCCAACAGGAAAAGAGGGCTGGGTCAATTAAAGCTGTTAGAAGTGAATTGATCCCTTCCCCCTGTAGGGCTGGTGCACTACGGTCGAACATCCAAAGTCCCGCCGCCGCCGCCCGCCGAAAGCTGGTGAAGAATCATGAAGCGCATCGTTATTATCGCCTTCCTGCTTGTTGCGATCTTTACTTTCAGCGGATTGTTCGTTGTCCGTTCGTACAACCGCGCGGTTGTGCAACCAATCGCTTTCAATCACGCGAAGCACCTGGAGAAGGGCGTCGAGTGTTTTGGCTGCCACGCGTCGGTTAAGGATTCGGCGATCGCCGGAAAGCCAAAACTCGAGACGTGCATGCTGTGTCACGAAACTCCTCTTGGTACGACCGCGGCCGAGGAAGCAGTAAGACAATATGCCGCGCGAAAAGAAGAGATCCCGTGGCGTCGCCTGTACAAATTGCCCGAGCATGTTTTCTTTCCTCATCAGGTCCACGTAGTCGGTGCACAGATCGAATGTAAGACTTGCCACGGCGCGATCGGAGAGAGTACCGCGCCGCCTGGTAAGCCGTTGGTCACATTCGTAATGAATGATTGCCTAGCATGCCATAAAAGCAAAGGCGCAACTACAGATTGCATCGCCTGCCACAGGTGAGAGCGGAGGGTCGAGAAGTGAAGGACACAATCTCACGCAGGGATTTCACTAAGCTGGTCTCAGTCGCCGCGTCCGCCGCTGCGTTATCAGGATGTGGGACAAACAAACTGCTTGGCACATCTGTCGCCGAAGAGGAATGGCAGCCGCGTGCCGAGAGTTCGATCGCAACGGCATGCTTGCAATGTGAAGGCGGCTGCGGAGTTTCCGCGCGAGTGGTCGATGGCGCGGTCGTGAAGCTTGAGGGCAATCCGCTTCATCCTTTGAACCGAGGTCGACTGTGCGCGCTCGGTCAGGCCGCGCTGCAAGAAATCTACAGTCCAGATCGGATAAAGGGACCGATGCGCCGAGCGAAAGGCTCGAACAAATGGACCAACATCACTTGGGACGAAGCGATCGGCACGGTTACGACCGAGCTGAGCAAACTAAGGGATCAACGACAGTCGCATTCGCTTGTTGTTTTCGATGGTTATTATCCCGGTCTCATGCGCAAGCTCTTGAGCCGTTTTTGCGACGCTTATGGAACTCCGAACCACATCGTAACAACTCCAATCGACGGCACCTTGGTAGCGCACAGCTTGAGTCAAGGCATCGACGATCGATTCGCTTACGATTTCGAAAATACAAACTACGTTCTTTCATTCGGCTGCGGCTTACTTGACGGATGGCGCAACAGAGTTGCGGCGCCGCGCGCGTATGGCTTTCTGCGCCAGGAGAGGGCGGGCGCAAAAGCCAAAATAGTTCAAATCGAGCGCCGGTTCTCGACCACTGCGTCAAGAGCCGACGAGTGGGTGCCGATCAATCCGGGAAAGGAAGGTGCTCTAGCGCTGGCGATCGCTTACGTCATCATCCGAGAAGGACTCTATGACCGCCAGTTCGTCGAAGACTACACTTTCGGGTTTGACGATTGGACCGACAGCCTGGGCCAATCACACATGGGTTTCAAAACTCTGGTGCTGCAAGAGTATCGGCCTGATGATGTCGCAGAGGTGACCGGCGTGCCTGTCGATACGATCATCAGAATCGCGAAGGAATTCGCCTCCAACAGACCTGCGATCGCAATCGCTGACGAAAATGCCACGCACTACGTGAACGGAACATACAACGCGCTAGCGATTCACTCTCTGAATGCGCTGCTCGGGAGCATCGAAGTCAAGGGCGGCGTGTTGCTCGCTGAAGAGGTCCCGTTCAAGGAACTGCCGCCGCTGGAACAAGATGAGGTGGCCCGTGACGCTGTGCGGATGCCGCGGATCGATCTTCCCGCATCTGCCAGAGTCTGCGACGCTTGCTCGCTTGATGCGATTCCCGGAAACATTCTCAAGGCTCAACCTTACAATGTAAACGCGATTTTCTTCTGCAACAGCAATCCCGTGTTCTCGGCCCGAGCACGGGAAGATTTTGGTCGCGCGCTTCGAAACGTTCCTCTTGTCGTCAGTTTTTCTTCATTCTTTGATGAGAGCGCGGAACATGCCGATTTGGTTTTGCCCGATCATTTAATGCTCGAGAAATGGATCGACGCGCCTGCGCCGCCGCTGTTTGGGACGCCGGCCGTGGCGATCGCGCAGCCCGCAATTAAGCCGCTTTACGACACGATGCACACGGGCGATTGCGTGTTGAAGATCGCCAGCACCATGAGCCCCGGCGCCTTTACCTGGTCTGATTACAAAGAGTTGCTCGCATTTGCGGCTGAGGGGTTGCACGAATCTGAACGGGGCGCCGTTTTTTCCGACTCTTCGGAAGAAGCATATGTACGCGAACTGCAAGAGCGCGGTTGGGCCACCAACGAAGCCTCACAAGGCGAAGACTTCTGGCAGGCCTTGACGGAAAAGGGCGGGTGGTCAGGACTGGTGCGGGAGTATGGGCGGTGGGGAAAGGCCTTCCAAACTCCGTCGACCAAGTTCGAATTTTTCTCGCAACGCCTCAGAGACAAACTTGAAACGACAGCGCGCGATAGGAACCTAAGCTTAAATGCTTTGCTCGACGAGATGAGAATCGAAGCACGCGGTGACACCGTCTTCTTGCCACATCACGAACCGATCGTATCGACTGTAGCGGAGAGCGATTTTCCGTACCTTCTGAATCCGTTCAGTCTGGGCACGATGAACGGTAGCAGTGCCAATATTCCGTCCGTGCAGGAAGTTGTCGGCGCGCACGTGAACGTCGAATGGAACTCGTGGGCTGAGATTAATCCAGCCACCGCGAGACAAATCGGCGTTTCGGATGCCGATGAAGTATGGATCGAATCTTCGCGCGGACGGATCAAGACCGAAGCAAGACTTTATGCGGGCGCTATGCCCAACGTAATCAATGTGCCATGCGGCTTTGGGCACAGCGCGTTGGGTCGCTGGGCCAAAGATGTCGGAGCTAATCCAAACTCAATTCTCGAAATTGCTGAAGACGGTTTGAGCGGTTTGCCCGCTACGTTCTCAACCAGAGTGAAGGTTTACAAGGCGTGAGAGTAGCGCAAACTCCAGGTTGCGGCCGGTAAGGAGACGCGATGCCGAAATGGACCATGGTGATCGACCTGGATAAGTGCACCGGATGCATGGCCTGCACCATTGCGTGCAAGGCCGAAAATAACATTCCCTTCTCCGATCCCGAGCAGGCCGCCAAGGGACGCACGATCTCGTGGATGGAAGTGATGACGACCACCGAAGGCGAATATCCGCACGTCAAGACTCGGTTCATTCCGCGTCCTTGCATGCAATGTGAAAAGCCGCCGTGCACGAAGGTTTGCCCTGTGGGCGCCACTTACAAAAACGAAGAGGGTTTGGTTGGACAAGTGTATGCGCGCTGCATCGGCTGCCGTTATTGCACGAACGCGTGTCCGTACACGGTCAAATATTTCAACTGGTTCCAACCAACGTGGCCCACTGAAATGCAGCAGTGCCTGAATCCGGATGTATCGATCCGGCCAAAAGGCGTGGTCGAAAAGTGCACTTTCTGTCACCACCGACTACAGAAGGCGAAGGGTCGCGCGAAAGCTGAAAAGCGACCACTGCAAGAAGGCGAGTATATGCCTGCCTGTGTCCAAAGCTGTCCCGCCGAGGCCATGTCCTTCGGAGACGTTGAAGATCGCCGGAGCAAAGTAGCGCAGCTTGCAAAAAGCTCGCGGGCCTTTCGGATGCTCGAAGACCTGGGAACCGAACCCAAGGTTGTCTACCTGACAGAAGGGGAATGGTATGGAGTCCGCAAAGACTAAAGGCAAATATCCGCGCCTAAACGCGGTTCGCAATCTGTTTCCTAAAAGCAAACTGAACGCGGTTCAGCCCGGTCGGCGTGCGGGAGAACTGAACGACGATCTCTTTGCGCCAGTGCTGGAGACCAGCCGCCGGTTTTATGTCACCGTCGCCATCCTACTTACAATTGTTGCGTGGGCCGCCGTCGCTTGGATAACCCAGCTCTGGAATGGTCTCGGCGTCACCGGGTTGAATCGGCCCGTCTATTGGGGCTTCTACATTACAAACTTCGTTTTCTTCATCGGCATTAGTCATGCAGGCACGCTGATCTCAGCCATCCTGCGTTTATGCAAAGCCGAATGGAGGAGAGCCATCACGCGATCAGCTGAGGTCATAACTGTTCTCGTTCTCTTCTTCGGCGTGGTAAATGTATTGATGGATCTTGGCCGGCCTGATCGGGCGCTCAATGTGATTCTGCACGCGCACTTTCGCTCGCCATTGCTTTGGGACGTTACCAGCATCACGACTTATTTGACT
>DATISD010000438.1:0-3889 GCA_035469005.1 Pyrinomonadaceae bacterium
GGGACAAGGTTGCTACGCAGATTCGCAGCGCGCTCATCGACACGTTCAGTTTCGCGCGACGTGCGTTGGGCCAGGATGTCGTGTTGAGCGAAGTTATCAGCGTGATTCAGAACCTTCCCGGAGTGGTCTATGTAGACGTTGATCTTCTGCGCGGCATTCCGGAAAAGACGGTGGCGCCCGATGGAACCAGACAGCCCTCGACGCCCGAAGAAATTATTAAGGCCGTCCAGCAACCGCTGCTCGACGCAAAAGGCAAGCCCCTTCCAGAGCCGCTCAATCGCATTGCGTCGCAGCTGGCGGGCGTCGAGAACGGCACGGTGCGTGCCGCACAACTTGCAATCATCTCTTCGGATTTGCCCGACACTTTGATCCTCAACCAGATTCTGTAGGACTGAGCATGAATACGAATCCAGATCGACTTTACGAATTGCTTCCCGTCATTGATCGGACGCGCGATGCTGAGCAGGGCTTTCCGCTGCGCGCGCTGCTGCGCGTCATCAACGAGCAAGTCGATGTTGTTGAAAATGACATTGCTCAGTTGTATGAAAACTGGTTTATCGAGACTGCTGACGATTGGGCCGTACCGTACCTCGCAGCGTTGATCGGGTACCATCCTGTGCATGAGGCAGGCGAACCCGGAGATCCGCAGACGATTCAAGGCACTCAGCGAAACAAAATTCTGATTTCGCGTCGCGAAGTGGCCAACACGCTTCGCTATCGCCGGCGAAAGGGCGCTCTCGCTTTGCTCGAGCTGTTGGCGAACGATGTCGCTGGCTGGCCGGCGCGGGCGGTCGAATTTTTCAAGTCGCTTGGCTGGACGCAGAACCTCAATCATCAGCACCTCGATCGCGCGCGGACGATCGATGTGCGCGATGGGAACGGCCTGGCCCCGCTTAATGGGCCATTCGACCGGCTGGGACACACTGTGGATGTGCGGCGGCCGAATTCGGTCCACACCGCTGGACGCTACAACATTCCCAGCGTCGGTGTGTTTGTGTGGCGGCTGAAGTCGTATTCCGTCACCGACACACCTGCGTACTGCGCGGAAGAATCGGGACCGGAAAATTACACGTTTAGTGTTCTGGGTAATGACGTGCCGTTATTCATCAAGCCAGCCCGCGAGACTGACGAGACGCACATTGCTGATGAATTGAATTTGCCAGGACGCATTCGCCGTCGCGCGTTCGAGTTGTTTGACGCACAGGGCAAATCACAGCACCAGGCAAATCCGGCTTATTACGGAAAAGACAAAAGCATCCTCATCTCGGCCAGCCAATGGTGCAAATTTGGCAACGCACCGATACCCGCCGAAAACATTATTCCCGCTGATTTAACCGACTGGCAGTATTACCCGCCGCTCGATCACGTTGCGGTGGATCCGGGGCTTGGACGAATCGCTTTTCCACCAACGCAACTTCCGCCGAAAGGCGTGCGCGTTTGGTACCACTACGGTTTCAGTGCAGATATTGGCGGCGGCGAGTACGACCGGCCGCTGGCTCAAACTGCGGGCAGCGTGATTTATGGCGTCGGCGAACA
The DNA here is from genome assembly GCA_035469005.1 of Pyrinomonadaceae bacterium. GTDB lineage: Bacteria > Acidobacteriota > Blastocatellia > Pyrinomonadales > Pyrinomonadaceae > UBA11740. The sequence goes on from DATISD010000438.1 coordinate 1,537, forward strand.
CGAGCGGTTCAAGCGCATCGGCGATGCCGTGGATGAATGGCGGCGTACGCAGCCTTCGGCGGCGGTGATCGAAATCCGCGATAGCGGAGTGTACGTTGAGCCGCTTGGCATTGAATTGGATCGACAGCAGACGCTGCAGCTGCGAGCCGCAAATCACACCCGGCCGGTGCTTCGACTCGTTGATTGGCAGACAGATTTGCCGGATGCGCTGACGGCGACACTGGCGACGGCCAGTCGCTTCGTCCTGGATGGATTGCTCATTAAAGGGCGGGCGGTGCACGTCCGCGCGGCGTCACCAGATGATTACGGCAAAGCCGAAAATCCGAGCGAGCCTAGTGAGACCTCCTGTCCCGCCGAGGTCATCATTCGTCACTGCACGCTGCTTCCCGGCTGGGACTTGCACCACGATTGCGAACCGCGTCGCCCTGCTGAGCCCAGCCTGGAAATTTTCGATGTCAAGGCGCGCGTGCGAATCGAACACAGCATCGTCGGTTCTATTCAAGTGCATCTGGACCAGGTGCGCGCTGATCCGATTCCCATGCATATCAGCGACAGCATCATTGATGCGACGAGCGGCGAACGCGAAGCCATTGGCGCGCCCGGCAGTCCCGTGGCGCATGTTGTGGTTACTGTTGAGCGGTGCACTGTCTTTGGCATCGTTCAGGTGCACGCAATGCAATTGGGCGAAAATAGCATCTTTAACGATTGCGTCAACGTCGCGCGTCGGCAGTTAGGTTGCATGCGGTTCTGTTACGTGCCGTTTGGTTGCCGCACGCCTCGACGTTACAACTGCCAACCCGATCTCGTAACAGCCGCTGTCTGTGACAAATTTGCTTCAGCGCCGGCCGAACTCGGCCGCCTCGTCTCGCTGGAACGAGAGCGCGTTCGCCCGCAGTTCACTGACCGGCGGTACGGCCGGCCCGGTTACGGACAATTGGTGGAAACCTGCGCTGTTGAAATCAAACGTGGCGCTGACGACGAATCCGAGATGGGCGCATTTCACGATCTCTATCAACCACAGCGCGAGGCAAATCTACGCGCGCGTTTGGACGAGTACACACCGGCCGGCGCCAATGTAGGAATTTTCTTTGCCGATTAGATAAAGGAGCGAGACTATGAAAGGCGATTTCACGCGCGTCACCTTCGATCCCGCGAAGCATTACAGCCGCGTACTGATGCAGCAAGGTCGAGTGCAGCTCGACGCCGATTGGAATGAGCAAGCCGCGATCTTGTTGCACTACCTTCAGGCATTGGCCGCCGACTTGATCGGCCCGTTTGGCGGGCCTGACGGAAATCTGCTCGGATTCGGACTATCGGACGCGGAAGCGAAGACCGACTTCACGATCGGAGCAGGACACTATTATGTAGACGGTTTGCTTTGTGAGAACGATGGCAATGTGAGCTATTTCAAACAGCGTGATTACGAGGATGACTATTCCTCAGCGAAGCGACGAACCAAATTGCCAAAGGGAAATTATCTTGCCTATCTGGACGTGTGGGAGCACCACGTCATTTCGCTGGAAGACAACCACATTCGCGAGGTTGCGCTCGGTGGGCCAGACACCGCGACTCGCGCGCGGGTGGTTTGGCAGGTAAAACTGGATGCGACCGACGGCCAGCCAACGGCCGCGGAGATCTACAAAAATTGGGGTGAGCGAGTGAACCGGTGGCAGCCCGCTCAACGCGGGAGTTTACGTGTTAGGCTCAAGCCGACCGAACCGAATACGGATCCTTGCACGATTCCTCCTACCTCGGCCTACCGCGGCCAGGAGAACCAGCTCTACCGCGTCGAGATTCATGGGGACGGTAAGCTTGCGGACGAACCCAGCTTCAAATGGTCGCGCGACAACGGTGCGACGGTCGCGAACTGGGAAGGTAACAGCGAAGATGATGGGTTGATATTGAGCAGCGTTCGAGGCTTTGCGAAGGCGCCGTGGGTTGAAATCACGAGCGCCGCCGACGACTTGCACGGCAGAGTGGGAGACATGCTGAAAGTTGTGAAAGTCGAAAACGACATGTTGTATCTGGAAAAGCCACAAGCCTGGAGCGAAGGAACATTGAAGAAAGTCCGGCGTTGGGATCAAAACGAAAATGAAACAGTCGCGCTCAAAGATGGCGTCGTGCCGGTGACCGAAGGAACGGGTGAAAATGCTTGGATTGATTTGGAGGACGGTATCCAGGTGCAGTTTCAACCGCCGGACTCAACGGCGCCCAACCAATATCGCGCCGGCGATTACTGGCTCATTCCCGCCCGCACTAATGGAACGATTGAATGGCCTTTCGAACTCGAGGTAACTGGGCAACCGAAAAAAGATGCTGGTGGCAACTTGATTCCACAAGCGCTGGCGCCGTT
>DATISD010000439.1:0-3691 GCA_035469005.1 Pyrinomonadaceae bacterium
GATCGCCGGCATCCCGCTTTCAATATTCTCTGCGGCCTCTGCGGGAGACTGGCTATTCCCTTTGCGGATTATTTCTGACGTTGGCGGATCAAACCGCAGAGCCGGAACCGAGGTCTTCGCGGAGGAATGCTGAGGCAGGCGGGATTAGGTCTGTACCGGACCTCCTCTTGAATTGACACTAAAATCATGCGCAGGCTACTATCCGATTCTCGCATTAAAATCCAGGGCTCTCGGATTCTTAAATATTTTATCCTTTATGGGTTTCGCCACTACTGCAATTCACGCTGGACAAGAGCCGGATTCTGCCACCGGCGCGGTCAGCATTCCGATCTATCAGACCTCGACTTATGCCCAGGACGGGTTGGGAAAGCATAAAGGGTTCGAATACGCCCGCACGTCTAATCCGACGCGTCTGGCGCTCGAGCGCAACCTGGCAGCGTTGGAGGGCGCAAAGTTCGGATACGCGTTTGCTTCGGGCATGGCTGCGATCGATGCCACGCTGCGTTTGGTAAAGGCCGGCGACCACGTAATCGTTTCGGATAACACCTATGGCGGCACAAACCGGCTTTTCAAGCGCGTGCTGGCGAACTATGGAATTGAGTTCGAGTTTGTCGACACGTCCGATGTGACGAACGTTGAGTCCGCAATCAAGGACAACACGCGCATGGTGTTTGTCGAGACGCCCACCAACCCGGTGATGATCGTAACCGATTTGAAAGCCGTCTCGGACGTGGCACACGCCGCCGCGGCCCGCGTTGTTTGCGACAACACCTTCATGTCGCCTTATCTGCAAAGACCTCTCGAATTTGGAGTCGATATTGTGGTTCATTCGACGACGAAATTCCTGAATGGCCATTCCGACGGCATTGGCGGCGCGGTGGTCCTGAATAACGAAGACGACGCGAACTGGATCGCTTTTATCCAGAACAGTGCGGGTGCGATTCTCTCGCCTTTTGATTCATGGCTGGTAATGCGCGGCACGAAAACGCTCGCCTTGCGAATGGAGCAGCACGACAAGTCGGGTCGCGCGGTGGCCGCGTTTCTCGAGGATCATCCAAAGGTCCTGAAGATTTATTACCCCGGTTCGAAATCGCACAAACAGCACGAATTGGCCAAGCGGCAACAGAAAGGTTTTGGCAGCATGGTTTCATTCGACGTCGGTTCGCTTGAAGCTGCCCGCACTGTCCTGGAATCGGTGAAGCTTTGTACTTTGGCGGAAAGTCTGGGAGGCGTGGAAACTTTGGTTTGTCATCCAGCCACCATGACGCACGCGTCGGTTGCGTCCGAAGTGCGTGAGCGGCTGGGCATCACAGATGGCCTGGTGCGTATTTCGGTCGGAATTGAAGACACCGACGATATTATCGCCGACATCGATCAAGCTCTCAGTAAAGTCGGTAAATAAGCTATGCGAAATCTTGACATCATCTTTCGATCGCAATTTACTATTCTCTAAACCATGCTGGTTGAACTTCACGCGAAGACAGACGTAGGCCGGGTTCGCCGGGGCAACGAAGACAATTTTCTGCTGCTTGATCTGAGCACTACCCGCACATGGAGCGGCTCTGACGGGCCTGAGAACCCGGAAGATCTTCGCCGATTCGACGTCGGCGAAAAGGGTTTGGTGCTGGTTGTCTCAGACGGGATGGGCGGAGCGCTGGCCGGCGACGTTGCCAGCCGCATGGCCATCGAAGCAGTCCGCGATGTGCTGATGGGAAATAACACGAACGGCCCGGAGTGCGATCCGGATTCCTCGCTCGTCGATTGCCTTAAGCACGCCACGATGCAGGCGAACCGGAATATTCACTACAAGAGTTTGGAAGACAGTCGTTGCAGTGGAATGGGTGCAACCCTGACTGGCGCCGCCGTTAAAGACGACAAGCTCGACCTGATTCAGGTCGGCGACAGTCGCGCTTATGTCATGCGCGTCCAGCAGATTCGTTTGGCTACCAAAGATCAATCGTTGGTACAGCAGCTCGTCGATGTCGGCCAAATCAGCGAAGCTGAAGCCGAGACGCACATGTTCCGGAACGTGATTCTACAGGCGCTCGGCGCCCAGAATGAATTGACGCCGGCAACGGCCCGCATTCAACTGCGCCAGGGCGACATGCTGCTCTTATGCAGCGATGGATTATCGGGAAAGCTGCGTAACGAAGAGATTCGAGAGATTGTTTCCGCCGCTGAGAGCCTGGGCGCAGCTTGCAGCGCCCTGGTAGCCGAAGCAAACAATCGTGGCGGAGAAGACAACATCACGGTGGTCCTGGCGCGCTTCACCGGTGAAGAGTTGGGCGCTCCTAACGACGATCGAATAACTGTTGAATTACCACCATTGGAAGAAGACCGCACGCTGGATGAAACGGAAGTTGATACGCAGCAACCATAGTTATTCCTTCAATTCCTTCCCTCTCCAATCAGGCGACGCGCCAACTCGTTTTACATAAATAGACGCGCCTTGAACTCTGGTGACTTCGACGCGGTCGCCTGCTTCCAGAGGCTCTTCGCCATCTGCCGGGTACGCTGTCCAGGTTGATCCATAAACCTTCACCGCACCTTCGTTCAGCGCGCCGCGGCTGGATGTGACGACGGTGCCAACTTTTCCCGGCAAAGCTTCGACGCCGGATTTCAAGTCGCCGCCGCTTTTTTCCCGCGAAAAATAATTCACGAAGATCGTACGCGACGCCGCCGTTAGACCAATTGAAACAACTGCAAAAATAAGAAATTGGAGAATAATGCTGTGCACACCGAGTAAGCCGGCCAGACCCGCTGCGAGCGCGCCGATGCCAAACCAAAGCAGCACGAAGCCCGTGGTGAAAATCTCAGCGATAACCAATACGGCGCCGAGAATCGCCCAGAAAATCCAGAGGTAGTTTTCCATTTATGTTGGTTGGCCGTGTCAGGACCGCGAGCGGTAGCGAGCGGATCAGCGCGCCTCCCTGAAACGGTAATAGAAACGCTATCTACGGAGCGAATATCCGATCCGGTCGCTATCGCTCCCGGTTCGGACATTCACTTCCACAAATTCTTCAACACAAACCAAATATTTGCCGGCCGCTCAGCGAGCCGCCTCATGAAGTAAGGATACCAGTGTTCTCCATACGGAACATAGACTCGCATTCCGTAGCCATCACGCGCCAACTGTTCCTGCAAATCACGGCGAATTCCGTAAAGCATCTGAAACTCGAAGGCGTCTTTGCCGATGCCTTCGCGCTGGGCAAAGTCGATCGTCGCATCGATCATTTTTGGATCGTGAGTGGCAATCCCATGATACACGCCACTCCGCAGCAGCATCTGCATCACCCGCACATAATTATCATCGGCGTCTTTTTTCTCAGGATACGCGACTTCGGCCGGCTCGTCGTAAGCGCCTTTGCACAAACGAATCCGCGCGGGAATCTTCAGCAAAGCGCTGACGTCGTCCTTCGTTCGATATAAATAGGATTGCACCACAATACCGACGTCGTTCAAACCGAATTCTGATCGCAAACGGTTAAAAACATCGAGCGTCAGCTGGGTCACGTTCGATCCTTCCATATCGATACGCACAAAATTGCCGCGCCGGGTGGCTTCTTCGACGATTCGACGGGCATTGTGATGGGCCAGGTCAGGATCGATTTCCAGGCCGAATTGCGTTAACTTGATCGACACATTTGACTTGATGCCCGTATCATCGATGCGCGCCAGCACATTCAGATAT
>DATISD010000440.1:0-4160 GCA_035469005.1 Pyrinomonadaceae bacterium
CGGCCCAGGTGCATGATTGGATACATGCCCGCCTGGGCCACCGCAAACAAGGTCATCGCTTCGGCAAAACGATTGATCGACGTGCGCCACTTCTGTCGCAATAACAGGAGGATCGCCGAGATTAAGGTGCCGGCGTGTCCAATTCCAATCCACCAGACGAAATTCAGAATGTCCATTCCCCAGGCGACGGGAATGTTCACGCCCCACAAACCGATGCCGACAAAGAGAAGCTTCGTGATCGCCAGCAGCATCAACTGGAACAACGCAAACGAAACCGCAAAACCGATAAACCAACTGATCGGCGTTTTGCGCTTCAGCACGATCGCGCTGATCTTGTCGGTGACTGAGCCGATGGTCAGCTCAGTCCCCACGACCGGATGCGTCGCGTGAACGGAAGAATGTAGTTCGTCGTCTCGTTCGTCCATAAACCGATTATGGAGTGCGGCGACTGGTCGCCGCTTTTCAAAGCGCTGACAAGTCAGCGCACTTCAAATCTTCGCTCAAGCCTTAATTTCCGGATTCGGATTTCGCAGCGCCGAAAGATACGTTGTCCTCGGCCGCACATTCAGATCTCCCAGCAATGAATAGTCCCGCTCCAGCGCTTTCAACTTCGAAACTTTACTGTTCGGATCGTTGATATTTCCGAAAACGATCGCTTCACTGGGACACACCGATTGGCAGGCGGTCACAATCTCGCCATCACGCAGTGACCGTCCTTGAATCTCAGAGTGAATCTTGGCTGCCTGGATTCGCTGCACGCAGTAGGTGCATTTCTCCATCACGCCGCGGCTGCGCACCGACACGTCCGGATTGCGCATCAATTGATAAGTCGGCGTTTCCCAATCCTGATACAGGAAAAAGTTGAACCGGCGTACCTTGTACGGACAGTTGTTCGAGCAGTACTTGGTGCCCACACAACGGTTGTAAACCATGTCGTTCAGGCCTTCTGCGCTATGCACCGTCGCGTGCACGGGACAGACTGGCTCGCACGGCGCGTTCTCGCAGTGCATGCAGGGCACTGGTTGAAAGAAAGGCCCTTCTGGTTTGTTTTCGTTGCCTTTGAAATAAGCATCGACGCGAATCCAGTGCATCTCGCGGCTGCGCGCGACCTGCTCCTTGCCCACAATCGGAATGTTGTTTTCCGATTGACAGGCAATCATGCAGGCGTTACAGCCGACACAACTGTTCAAGTCGATCGACATACCCCAGGCGTAGCCGTTGCCCTGATTCTTGTAATCAAAATTCGGATACAGCGACAGCTCGCGCAGCTCTTCCTTTTGCTTCTCGGCTTCTTCTTTTAGAACCTCTCTGTCCTTTAGATATTCTTCGACAGAGCTTTCGCGGAGAATGTCGCGCTCGGGACCGCCAAACGAAGGTTCCTGCAGCATGAAGTGCGCCTGCGTTGAAGCGACGAGGAATCGTTCGCTGGTCTTGGTGACACGGGCGCCGTTAGCCAGCCACGGCTCGAAAGAATAACGAATGTCGTAGGCGTTGAAACCGCCATGAGGCAGCGGCGAATCAGGATCGGTAACGTATTGGTTGCCGACGCGTCCAGCCCTCGAGCGCCCATATCCGAGATGAATCGTAATAACATCATCGGGCTGTCCCGGCATCACCCAAACCGGAACTTGTTGAGTAATCGTACGGTCGCGAAGACTTAACTTGACCGTGTCCACGTAAGCTTCGCGGCCATGCTTGCCCTCTTCATAGTTCTGGCGCGAGACGCCCATCTTCTTCGCCGTGTTTGGACTGACAAGCGCGACATTGTCCCAGGTGATTTTTGTCAGTGGCTTAGGCAGTTCCTGCAACCACCCGTTGTTGGCGAAGCGCCCGTCGTGGATTGACGGATCGGGCCGGAAAATAACTTCATAGGTCCCTGCAGCGAGCGCTGGCCCGGCCGCATCCTGCGAAAGCGAACTCGCCAGATCTGATTTCGCCGAAACAGTTTTAGTTGGGAGCGCGGTGTTTGCGATGAACCCGTCATGCAGACACTTGCGCCACCAGGTTTCGAAATCTGTCGCAGCGGCCGCCGCTTGCGACTGGTTTGCAGGCGTGGCGCTTGCGCTTACCCGGTCGCTACCGCTCCCGGTACTGACTCCAGACCGCTGCCCGCTCCCGGTAATAACTGCCGGCCGCTGAGTGTTCCCAATGCTTAGGCTGGCCTGCTGCCCGCTCCAATAATTACGCACAATCTCATAAGGCTTGCGATCGTAATTGTCCGAAAACAGCGCCAGGACTTCGTACGCGGTCTTGCCTTCATAGAGTGGTGCAATCAATGGCTGCACGATCGATGCCGTGCCGTCGTAGGCACGCGCGTCGCCCCAGGATTCGAGATAATGTGCGGCATTAATGTGCCAATGACAAATCTCAGAAGTTTCGTTGTTATAGAGACTTAGGTGCGCGCGCAGCTTAACTTTCTCGAGCCGATTGAAATCAAGTCTGAGATCTAGCGGCGTGTTGTAAGCAGGATTGCCACCAATGATGATCAGCAGTTCGACCCGGCCTCCATCGATGTCGCCGACCAGTTCGCGCAGCGACTGAGTTTGATCGACTGAGTTGGCTTCGATGGCGTCTGAATAGAAGACCGTCTTGCCGACATTGCCCAGGAAATTGTTTGCTGCGTGCGCCAGCGCGTGGACTGCCGGCGGCTGTTCATCTCCAGCAATTACGATAGACGCGCCCTTATGAAGTTGCAGATCTTTGGACAACGCGGGAAGCCAACTGCCGATGTCCCCGGAAGCTCGAACTATCGACGCGCCTGAAACACCTTGAGCGACAGCTTCCATCTCAGCCGACTTCACTGAGAATCGATGATCGGCATTGGCGCCGGTGATGGTCGGCGTGCTTTCGACGACGTAGAGGCGGCTCATCTGTTCGCTCGTATTTACATTGCGCCGCTTCGCCGCATAGTCACGAGCGTACCGCAGCGTTCCGGGCATTGCCGAAAGAAAATCCGAGCCAAGCGAAAGAATTCGATCTGCTTTGCTGAAGTCGTAAGCCGTATTCACCGGCTGGCCGAAAGCCATAACGGCGCCGGCGCGCGCGTTATCGCGATTGACGGGCTCGTACTGATGCCACTTCGCTTCGGGAAAATCGGTGAGGATCTGTTTTATCTGCGCGGCCAGCGATGGCGAAGTAATCGTCTCCGTTAGAAAGCGCAGGCCCGCGCCCGTCTTTGCCTTCAATCCATCTCCTTCTTTTTCAATTGCCGCGCGGATCTCGCCGACGAAGGTTGTCCAGGCGCGTGTCTCGCCGCGATAGAGCGGCGTCTGCGAACGGTCAGGATCGTAGAGCGTCAGAATCGAAGCCTGCGCGAAAATATCCGTAGCGGTTAAGCCGGAATTACTCGGATGATCGGGATTCCCTTCAACTTTCGTCGGCCGTCCTTCGTTGCTGCGCACAAGCAGCGGCGTCGCAATCCCGCCCAACGAAAACGCGGTCGCGAAATAAAGACCCTGGCCCGGTGTTTCTTCTTCAGGTTGTTTGACGTAAGGAATAACTTTCTCAGGCGGTTGAATCACGCAGCCGCTCAAACCCGCAAGGGCCAGCGACGCGCCCATCAATTTCAGAAAGGTCCGTCGTTCGAGCGGATTGTTCCACTCTTCGGCCTGCTGTGGAAATTCGCGACGCACAAACTCTTCAAAGACCGGAGAGTCGGCAAGTTCTTCCAGGTTGCGCCAGTACTGTCTGGGGGTGCGGGCATCCGCCCCGCCCAGCACGCGGTCGCGCAGCAGTTTGAAATTGATGTGACGATCGTTACTCATTAATTCTGTGGCACAGACTTCAGTCTGTGGTTTGTTTTGGGTTTCACAGACTAAAGTCTGTGCCACCTTACCGATGACAAGTCGAGCAGCTTGTCAAAACATTCGCGCCCTGAATGCGATAAGCCTTTACCAGCTCCGGGCCTTTCGTCTTTTGATCGGCCGGCGCGCGCCATTCCATATCGAAAATCTTCTCTTGCGGACGCACTACATTCTCCGGGTGGCGATGACATGCCAGACACCATTCCATCTGTAACGATTGCGCCTGCGAAACGACCGGCATCTGATCGATGCGGCCATGACACGTCGAACAACCGACCCCTTTGTTTACATGAATCGAGTGGTTGAAATACGAAAAGTCAGGTAAATCGTGAACCCGAACCCACTCCAACGGTTTGC
>DATISD010000441.1:0-2396 GCA_035469005.1 Pyrinomonadaceae bacterium
ATCGTCTTGTCCAGATCACCTTTGGGCGTCGAATCTACAACGGGCTTGATGGCCGTGACCAGTGACTGAATATGCCCTGGTGCTTTGCCTTTCGCAGCGACGGTTTTCATTGCGGCGTCGACGGCACCGCAACTCTGATGGCCGAGCACGACAATCAGGCGGGCGCCCAAAATGTCGACCGCGTACTCGATGCTTCCCAAACCTTCATCGTTGAGCACATTGCCTGCGACTCGAACGATGAACAGATCGCCGAGGCCTTCATCGAAGACCAGTTCGGGTGGCACACGCGAGTCGGAACAACTCAGGATGATCGCAAACGGGTGTTGACTCTTCGCCAATTCCGCGCGTCGTTTGGCGGCCTGCTCGCTAGTTATTCCGAGAGAAATTACGCCAGCATTTTCATAGCTGTTTTCAGCCATGTACGCTCGTTCCTCGTTCGATTCGTGAGGGTGCTGCAGATTTCCCGCAGTGAAACGTGCATTGCCCTCCTTCAATCGCGCGATTGCATCGGTCGGAGACACAATTGGTTGGTCGAGGTGCGCCGGGTCAGCTGACTGGGCAAACTGGCTTACACCAAATAAAGATACACCGACGAAAATTGGCGCGATTCGCCGCATTGAATTCCTTCGCATGCTGTGAATCTAATCATCGCGGAAATGGGTTTATCAATCGTAATTGGTTTATCGTCGGCGTGCCCGCGGTCGCGCCCTACCATTACACGTCGTAGTACATCGCGAACTCGTACGGGTGGGGTCTCAAGCGCAGCGCGTCATATTCTTTTTGTTTCATATCGATCCAGTTGGCGATGAAGTTTTCATTGAAGACGTCGCCGCGCAGCAGGAAGGAATGATCGGCCTGAAGTGCTTCGATCGCGCCGCGAAGCGAGTCGGGCACGCTGGCAACCTGCGCGAGTTCCTCCGGCGGCAACTCGTAGAGATTTTTGTCCAGCGGATCGCCGGGGTCCATGCGGTTTTGGATTCCATCGAGCCCCGCAAGAAGCATCGCTGAGAAGGCGAGATAGGGATTTGCAGCGGCATCCGGCGTGCGGAATTCGATGCGCTTTGCTTTCGGGCTCGGTGAGTAGGTCGGAATTCGAATTGCGGCGGAGCGATTGCGGGCGGAGTAGGCGAGATTCACTGGCGCTTCGAATCCGGGCACGAGGCGTTTGTAGCTATTGGTGGTGGGATTTGTCAGGCACGTGAGCGCCGGCGCGTGTTTCAAAATTCCACCGATGAAAAACAGGGCGATATCACTGAGCCCCGCGTAACCGTTCCCGGCGAAGAGCGGTTTGTCGTCTTTCCAAAGCGAAATGTGGGTGTGCATGCCGCTGCCATTGTCTCCGAAGATGGGTTTCGGCATGAAGGTCACCGTTCTATTGTGCCGTCTGGCGACGTTTCGCAGGATATATTTGTAATACTGCATGTTGTCGCTCATGCGTTTGAGCGGCGCGTAACGAATGTCGATTTCTGCCTGGCCGGCAGTTGCGACTTCGTGATGTTGGCGCTCGATCGCCACACCTGCTTTCTCGAGCTCTAAACACATTTCGTTACGAATGTCCTGCAACGTGTCCATCGGCGAGACAGGAAAATATCCTTCCTTCGGCCGAATCTTGTAACCGAGGTTTGGAAATTCCTCGCGCGCGCTGTTCCAATGTCCCTCGGCGCTGTCGACGATGTATGACGCTGCGTTGCCGCTATTGGCAAATCGCACATCGTCGAAAATGAAAAATTCTGCTTCCGGCCCAATGAAAGCCGTGTCTGCGATTCCGGTCGATCTGAGATAAGCCTCAGCTTTTTCGGCAACACCACGTGGATCTCGATCGTACGGTTCGCGAGTAATCGGATCGACGATAGTGCAGATCAAACTTAGCGTTGGTTCGGCATTGAAGGCATCGATCCACGCCGTCGTCGCGTCTGGAATGACAAGCATGTCTGAGGCATTGATTACGCGCCAGCCGCGAATGCTCGATCCGTCAAACCCGAGCCCATCGGTGAAGATTTCCTCGTCGTATTCAGTAAGCGTAGTGGTGAAATGCTGCCAGGTGCCAAGCAAATCCGTGAACTTGAAGTCGATCAATTTCACGTTGCTGTCTTTGATGATTTTGCTGACGTCGGATGGAGTTTTGTCTTTGGCCATATTGGGGTTGGTTGAAGCGTTGAAGGGTTGAAACGTTAAAGAGTTAAACTGTTAAAATGTTGCATGCCACGTCGTCAAATCCTCGAACCGCTTAAACGCTTTAACGTTTCAACGGTTCAACGAACAGCGCGTCCAGCGCCGGTCACACCGCTTTTTCGCCGATCTCTTCGGTGCGGATGCGCACCGCATGTTCAACCGGGAGCACGAACACCTTCCCATCGCCGATCTTGCCGGTCTTCGCTGCGGCCACCACGACATTG
>DATISD010000442.1:0-3772 GCA_035469005.1 Pyrinomonadaceae bacterium
AACTCAACCGCTGGCACGCCATAGCTGACCTGGCCCGACCGCAATTTCTCCAGATGCGCGTGCAGGGCATCACGTAGCTCAGCTCCCGACTGGAAGCGATGCTCAGGTTTGTATTCGACGGCCCGCATTAACAGCCGCTCCATCTCGGTTGAAATCGCCGGATTAATTTGGCGCGGTCGTGGATTCTTGGTGAAATCAAAAATCAGCAACGGATTGTCCTGCGGATCAGAGCCAGTCACCAGATGAAACATGGTCGCGCCCAAGCTGTAGATATCCACGCGCGGATCCGCGTGGCCTCCGAACAGTTCGGGCGGCGCATAACCCATCGTGCCGACCGCCGTCACACCTTTCTCTTTCTTATTGACCCAACGCGCAATGCCGAAATCAATCAGCATGATGCGATTGAGATTGCTGTCCAGCATCAGATTCGCGGGCTTCAAATCCCGGTAAATGATGGGCTGCGGCCGCGTGTGCAGATAGTGCAGCACGTCTGCGATCTGCACTCCCCACTCGGTGACGGTCAGTTCGTCTATCCGCCCGCCGGTCGTGCCGCGCAATCGCGAGGCGAGGTCACTGCCGGGAATGAATTTCATCACCAGATAAAATCGTTCGGACGCATCGTCGTAAAAATAGTCATAGACGGTTGGGATTGATGGATGTTCGAGTTCGGTCAGCAACAGCGATTCGCGTTTGAAGTCGGCAATTGCTTTTTCATGCTGCGAGTCATCGAGATGTGACTCGATCATTTCTTTGACCGCTCGCGGCACTTCACCCAGGTTGCGGTCTTTCGCCAGGTAAACTGCGCCCATGCCGCCGCCGCCTATTCGACGCACGATCTCGTAGCGATTATTCAGGACTTTTCCGGCAACGAGCGCCTTTGGCTTGGGACGTCGATCGGGAACCTGGTCAGCACGCGAGGTTTTCGAAGAGAACTCTGCGCTTAGATCTCCGGTGCCGCGGGCCGAAGCGGTAGGTTTATTTTGCGAAGACTCCAACGTTTTTTCCCCATCGAAACTTTGGGAGAGCTGCGAACCCGCACTCTGCGAAGCTATGCCCGGCCCTTCATTGTCCCCAGCTATGCCCGGCGCGAGAGCGCTGTCGTCTCGAATTTGTCGCGAGCCGCATACCCCACAAAAGTTTTCATCCGGCCCGACATTCGCGCTACATTTACAGCAGAGAGTCATGAGGCTAAGTAGCGCAAGCCAGGTTGCGCGGCGATTGCAAACCACAGTTTGCGTTACAACTATTTCGCTACTCGAAATCGCAGAAACGTCTTGCCCACGATGATCTCATCGCCGTCCTTCAACGGATGACGATCACCGGGCGCAAGCCGTCGACCACGATTAATAAAAGTCCCGTTCGTCGATCCCAAATCTTCAATTAGATAATTCCCGTCGCGGAGTGAAATTCGCGCGTGCCGCCGCGAAACCTTGGCCTCAGGATCGTCAGAATCCAAATCAACGTCAGGAAACACGCCACCATCAGCGTCCCAACGCCCAATGTTTGATTCGGTGCTGCTTAAAGGGAACTTCTTACCGGCCGAAACGCCGCGCTCGATCACTAAACTCGCGTGCGTTGTCGGGCCGGCCTCAAAAGCTACGACTGCTTTATGTTCTCCTGACAGATGGTGTGCGCCACTATGAACCAGACTAGGCGCCGGCTTGTGCGAGCTTCCATTCGAGCCATTTCCCGGCGGGCTGGGCAATTTCCCTGATTTTCCGGCCATCCAAAGTGCTGCGCCGCACACGTCGCAAAAGCGCGATCCTTCCAAATTCTCAGTACTACATCTCTCGCAGACGATCATCGGCTCAGGGCGGCGGATCAATTCATCCGCTCGCGAAATATCTTAACGCGAAACCACAGGGCGCGCCAACGCACTTTGACTGCGGCAGCTGCCCAAAACCTGCCGGAAAGAAGCTACTGGCGCCGTTTGCGGAGGTGGCACGGGCGTCCTGCCCCTGAACCCCGCGCAAGATGCGCGTGCCACATTCAAACCGCTTCATTACCGGAAAGAAGGCCCGGGCACTCCGGATTGCGCGGATTTCCGGTGACTCGGTAGTCTCAGTCGTTTCGTCTATAATTAGCTATGCGCACGGATTTTCTATGAAACCAGGCGTAGTAGTTCTTCGTAAAAACATCTCTGGCCGTGAACTATTCCGGAGTGTCGGCATCTAATCTGGCCAAAGCCTTAAACCCGGCGAAATTTAGATAAGGAATTGAAACCCTAATGGCCCTTAGTAGAAAAAAGAAAATTATTATCGGTGTGTCGGCGCTCGTAGTGCTGCTGCTGGTCGTCATTATCAGTGTCTTAGCCACGCGTAAGGACGAGCCCGAGGTAACCACCGTAAAAGTTGAGGTTCGCCCCGAACTGAAATCGACCGTCACCGCCTCCGGCGAGATCCGCCCGATTCGCTACATCAAGCTGACCAGCGAAGTTCCGGGCCGAATCCTCGAGATCTACGTCAATCCCGGCGACATCGTGAAACAGAACCAGGCGCTGGTGCGGATCGATCCCACCCAATTGCAGTCGAGCCAGGAAGCGCAATGGGCAGCCACCCAGGCGTCACTCAGCGATGTGCAGAACGCACGCAGCTCGGTGTCCCAGGCGCAACAGTCTCTCTCGGCCTCGGATATGTCGGTCGCCTCTGCGCGACAGCAGGTCGTGGCTTCACAAACCAACGTCAGCAGGGCGCAAATTGATCTCAGCGCGGCGCAGCGCGAATTGAAACGAGTCACCGATCTGATCGAGTCAGGCGTGTCGTCGCGCGCCGAGTACGACGCCACGAAAGATAAATACGACCAGGCGAAGATTGCGCTCGAAACAGCGAAGGCCAACCTGGAAGTTTTGAAGAAGGGTGTTGACGAGGCAGTTGCTCGTCGCGATCAGCAGAAAGAAGCGGTCAAGAGCGCCCAGATCGCCGTCAAGACCAGCGAGATGCGTGCCAACCAGCAACAGGCTTTTTTGCGCGGCCAGTCCAGCCAGCGCGAAAAAGCGACCCAGTATTCGCCCCTGAATGGCGTGGTCGCCGATATTCCCACCCGCGTCGGCGAGTTCGCGGTCTCCCAACTTTCATCGACGCCGCTGATGACCATTGCCGACATGTCGACAATCAACATTGAAGTAAACGTTGATGAGACTGAAATCGCCAGTGTCGATGTCGGT
This sequence comes from Pyrinomonadaceae bacterium, assembly GCA_035469005.1. GTDB lineage: Bacteria > Acidobacteriota > Blastocatellia > Pyrinomonadales > Pyrinomonadaceae > UBA11740. The sequence goes on from DATISD010000442.1 coordinate 3,164, forward strand.
CAGGAATCCAAAGTTAAGGTTGATGCGCTCGGCGAGAAAGAAATTAGAGCCGTGGTCACGCAAAAGAACCCTTTGGCCATTGCCAAGTCGGACACACAGGGCGGGCTCTCGAACCGCGTAAATGTGCAGGAAGCAAAAGAATTCAAAGTTACGCTCGAGCTCAAAGACATCTCCGATGAAGTGAAAGAAAAGCTGCGTCCCGGAATGAGCGCGACCGCGACAATCACTACCAAGACGAAAAACAATGTGATCGCCGTACCGCTGCAGGCCATTGTCGAGAAAGCGGCGCCGGTGCCCTCGCCGGGCCCGTCAATCGCCAGCAGCGCGCCGCCACCGCCGGGCGAGAAGCCGAAGGAACAGAAAGGCGTTTACCTCCTTGATAAAGACGGCAAGGTGAAGTTTGTCGAAGTGACCACGGGTATCACCGGCGAATCCGACATTGAAATTGTCAGCGGACTGGGGGCCGGAACCGAAGTTATCACTGGTCCGAGCCGAGTTCTGAAAACGCTAAAGGCCGGCGACAAGGTAAAGAAACAAACGCGCAAACCTGACGCTAACGCGAACTCAGGTGGAGGAAGCTGATGACCGAGGCCACGGTCGCAACATCAC
>DATISD010000443.1:0-2513 GCA_035469005.1 Pyrinomonadaceae bacterium
TGATCAAAGCTGCCGCCAAAGAGAGCGACGTGGTCACGCCCTACGCTGCCGAACTGCTCGATGAAGCCGCGACTAAGCTCACCGCTAAATATCACTTCACGCCGCAGGGGCCAATCACGGTTGAGCTGTTTCCGAATCACGAAGATTTTGCGGTGCGCACCCTGGGATTGCCCGGTCTGGGCGCGCTGGGAGTTTGCTTCGGCCAGGTCATCGCCGCCGATTCACCTTCAGCGCGCCCCACCGGCGAATTCAACTGGGGCAGTACGCTCTGGCACGAGTACACGCACGTGATCACGTTGCAGATGACCGATTATCGGATTCCGCGTTGGTTCTCGGAAGGCTTGTCGGTTTACGAAGAACGCAAGGCGCGGCCGGGCTGGGGCGACGACTGGAACCCGATGTTTTTGAGCGCGTTCGCATCCGGACGCTGGCACAAGATTGCCGATCTCGATGGCGGGTTCCAGCATCCGCGCACGCCCGAAGATTTGGGTATTGCCTATTTCGAGGCATCGCAAGTTTGCGAGTTCATCGTCGATCGATTCGGCTTTGATGCGGTTCTGCGCATGCTCACGCTCTATCGTGAGAAGGCCCAAACCGCGGACATCATCACGCGCGTCCTGAAGTTAGGTGAGAGCGATTTCGATCGGGCCTTCAAAGAGTACGTCGAAGCGAAGACGCGGCCCATGCAGGCAGCTTTAAAGACAGAATCCAATCTGGCCGCCTCGTTAACGAAGGAAGACGTGGTGAAAATGCTCGCCGTGCAGGACACCTTCGCTCTGCATCTGCGCGCCGGACACCTGTTTCGCGCCGACGACGATATCGAGAATGCGGTCGTTCACTTCAGACGGGCCATCGAACTATTCCCTTACTACACCGGCGAGGGAAACGCCTATGATGCCCTGGCAGAGATTTTTGAAAAGAAGGGCGACCACAAACAGGCTGCGGAAGTGATGGCCTCGCACGTCAAGTACGATGAGAATAGCTTGCCTACGCTTAAAGCGTTGGCGAATCTACGGGCGAAGCTCGGCGATCGGGCGGGTGCTCTCGAGGCTCTGCGCTTGAGTTTTTATGTGAGTCCATTTGAGTATGCGACACATGCGCAAGCCGGCGAGCTTAGTCTGGAGGAAAGGCAATACGGCCAAGCCTTGTCGGAGTTTCAGGTCGTGCTGGCTTTGGATCCACCTAACGTGGCTGAGGCGAATTACAATGTCGCCAGCGCGTATCATCTTTTAGGAAAGCAGCCGGAGGCGAAGCACGCGGTTTTGCGCGCGCTGGAGGCGGCGCCGAGTTACGAGAAAGCACAGGAATTGTTGTTGAAGATTGTGGGACAGTGAGTGGCACAGACTTCAGTCTGTGTGTTAGAAGCCCGCGCGTAAGCAAGGGGGCTAAATTGCGTCCGGCCCTTCCTTCTGACACGTTCATTCACGGGCTGAAGCCTGTGCCACCTGAGAGGACACCAAATGGCGATTGAAGAATCGGTAATCAACGACGAAGAACTTCTGGACAAGCTCAGTCACGCTCGTGAATCGCTGCTGCGCGAAATCAGAAAAGCAATCATCGGCCAGGACGACGTGGTCGAACAGGTTCTGCTCTCGCTGTTTGTTGGCGGCCATTCGATCATCACCGGGGTTCCGGGTTTGGCAAAGACCCTGCTGGTTCGCACCGTTGCCAGCGTGCTCGACCTCTCGTTCAAACGGATTCAGTTCACACCCGACTTGATGCCGGCAGACATCACCGGCACTGAGATCATTGAAGAGGATCGCGCCACCGGTCATCGCGCGATGCAATTCATTCGCGGGCCGCTGTTCGCCAACATCGTGCTGGCCGACGAGATTAATCGCACCCCGCCCAAGACCCAGGCCGCACTGCTTGAAGCCATGCAGGAAGGTCGAGTCACGGTGCAGGGATTAAGTTACGACCTGCCGCGTCCGTTTTTCGTGCTGGCGACGCAGAATCCGATCGAGATGGAAGGAACCTATCCGTTGCCCGAAGCCCAGCTCGACCGCTTTATGTTCAATGTGAAGATTGGCTACCTGCCGGAGGAAGAGGAAGTCTCAGTAGTGAAGCAAACGACGTCCCCCCAGGATCTTCATTTCGTGACGGTGATGTCGGCGGACGAGATTACTGCCTTCCAGCGGCTGGTGAAGCAGGTGCCGGCAGCGGACACGGTGACGCGATACGCGGTGCGCCTGGTGAACGCCAGCCGTCCCGCGACGCCGGCGGCGCCGGATTTCGTCAATAAGTGGGTGACCTGGGGCGGTTCACCGCGCGCTTCGCAGTTCTTGATTTTGGGCGGGAAGGCGCGGGCGATTCTGCGCGGTCGTTACAACGTTTCCTGCGAAGACGTCCGCGCGGTCGCGCCGGCAGTGCTGCGTCACCGTGTGCTCTTAAATTTTCAGGCTGAGGCCGAAAAGGTCGATTCCGATCAGGTAATCAAACGGTTGATCGAAGTCGTACCGGAACCGAAAAGCGGATTGTGAGTGAGAAACCCGCGGAGCGGGTGCCGGCATAAA
>DATISD010000444.1:0-3385 GCA_035469005.1 Pyrinomonadaceae bacterium
CGTATTGAGGTGTTGAAAGGTTTCTGGACTGACAAGCAACTGCGGAAACGCAATTGGCACGAAACGTATTGGGATTGAAGCGTCAGAACCGTCTGCGGTAGCGGACGGTTGGTCACAGCCCGGCAGCGATTCTTTTAGTTAGACTAACCGCCCGCTACCGCAGGCGGCCTGACCGATAATGACAGCGCTGGAACGTTACGTTGGCCAAACTCTCGACGAAAAGTACCGCCTCGAGTGCTTGCTCGGGCAAGGCGGCATGGGCGCGGTGTATCTGGCGACGCACCTCGGCACCGAGCGCTATGTGGCCTTGAAATTAATCGCGCCCCAGTTCATGCGCAACGAAGAATTCGTTGAACGTTTCAAGCGTGAAGCTCGCGCCGCCGGCCGTCTGCGTCATCCGAACGTGGTCGACGTGACCGATTTTGGCTTTTCCGGTTCAGGCAACGATCGCGTGGCGTATCTCGTGATGGAGTATCTTGACGGATGCACGTTAAGTGACGTGCTCGCTGAAGAGGACCGGCTGCCGCTTTATTGGGCCGTAGACATTCTGGAACAGGTTTGTGCCGCCGTTCACGAAGCCCATCAGCAGGGCATCGTCCATCGCGATCTGAAACCTGACAACATCTGGCTGGAACCCAACGGCCTCGGCGGTTACCGCGTCAAAGTGCTCGACTTCGGCATTGCGAAACTTGCGGAAGCCAGCAGTCCCAACGCCGAGTTGATTGCTCCGTCCAGGCCTCCCTTGCAGCCCGCTGAAGATGTGTCCACACTGGTTCTTGGTCCTCAAGGAGTGACAACACTGGCGGCAATCGGCGCTCAAGCTCCGGTACGGACGACGCTCCCGGCGCCGCCAAAAGACCTGGAAGCCGCAACTCTGATTCAGCCGTTAACTGGTAACGAAGCAGATACCAAAGACCCACCCAAGGACAGCAACGAAGCCACGCGTTTGTTCGAAGAGGCGCGAAGCACCGGAGCCGGCGCGCGGCTAACGTCGGTACCGTTATCAACCGCTGCGTCTGCTGGCCTGACGCGAGTGGGAGCGATTCTGGGAACCCCGCTCTACATGTCACCAGAGCAATGTCGCGGTGAGAGGCTCGATGCGCGCTCAGACGTCTACAGCCTCGGCATCATCGCGTATCAGATGCTGACGGGATCGCCGCCCTTCACGGGTGAAACGAGGTCAATCATTCGCGCCCATACTGAGAGTGCTCCGGCTCCAGTGCGAAACTTAAACAAGAAATTGCCAAAGCGAGTTGCGCGCGCGGTGATGTGGGCGCTGGAAAAGGACAAGGACGCGCGGCCTCAGACGGCGATCGCCTTTTCCGGCGCAATCCGGGCGAACGCCGACGGATTGGGCGCGCTCTACCGGCGGGCATTTTCACTCTACAGTGAATACTTCCCCGAATTCCTCAAGTTATCGCTGTTGGCGCACGTCCCCGTGTTCATCGTGATGTTGATGACGCTCGCGTTTCGAATCGCTGATAAGCAACTCAGCAAACCCGCGACGATTGCGATCGGAATACCGATCGCGTTGCTTTCGCTGGTCTCGAAATTCCTGACCGGATCGATCATTTCGGGCGTAACCGCGATCATTGTTACTCAGCTCGCCGTCATGCCCATGAAGCCTGTGAGGCTGCGCGCCGCGTTTGACGTGCTACGCCAGCGGTGGCGACCGTTTTTCAAAACCGGAATTCTCCTCGCCCTGCGGATATTGCTCGGCTGGATTCTGTGCATCGTGCCCGGGATTGTGATGGCTGTTCGTTATTATCTCTGGGCGCCCGTGGTGCTGATGGAGGGATTGGAAACGAAGGTCGCCCGATTGCGGGCCCGCGCCCTTGCTTCGCGTTCATGGCGGACTGTCATCCTGGTGATCCTGATTCAATTCCTGGTGCCGATCGTGGTCAGTTCGATTGTGGGCGGGCTGATTGGATTCAAGACCAGCGAGCAGATGCAGAGTAAGGTGCGTTTCAAAATCTTTACGCAATTCGCAGAGCTGATCAACGTGTTCGTCCTGCCGCTGACGTCGATCGTTCCGGCGCTGCTCTACCTGAAGATGCGACAGCTCGGCGGAGAGACTTTAACCGACGTCATGGCGCAGCTCGAAGATGTTGACGGCGCGAAGAGCCTTTGGCAACAGCGCATGCGCACCCGGCTCACGGTGACGCCGCAGAGTCGCACGCCAATGTGATTTGTCTAATCGACTTGCGCGGATTCTGTGGGTCTCGTTTAGGCATAAACCTGTTGTACCAGGCAGCTCGGTAGTCGCAGATGACCTTTGAAATTCGTCCGAGGGCCGGTCGCTTGGCCCGATGAACCTTGGCCAAAATCCAAATATTTTGTCTCAAGCGGCATTAACTTCGAGGCGGCAACCGGCAACTGCCAAATGAAAACGATTCCGGCGATTGCTCTACTGGCGAGCTTCGGTGGAGTCGGACGCCGACCAATTGATTCGTTCGGAGTGGATCTCAGATTGCTACTGTTCAATCGCAAAGCAGCGGGAGCTGCTTTGTCACGAAAAAAAGAAGCCGGCTGAAAAATGCCGGCATTAACGAAAGAAGCAATGTTCCCGACGTCGCCGGCATCAGCAAGAGACCCGCGACGCGCGGACCCACCGTAGCGGTCACTTGAAGGCCGACAAGCCTGAGCAACCGGCTTTTTGTTAGGCTTTGATCGTGGAGTGCCGGTGGTTCCGTCAAAACCGGTGCCGTCCCCAAAACTCAGGCGTTGAAATATCAAGCGTGCGCCACGTATTTGTCGCGGCACGAGTCCTGATCCTCTAGCTTGGTCCCATCCCTTGATTCCTGTCTGCTCCAACGCCAATGTCCTGGTTTCACCCGGTCTAATTGGTACGTCATCATTGCCTGGGCTGTTATTTAGGTCGAACAAATCGGTTCGACCGTAAACAATCGTAAAAGCCTGATAGCTATCGGCTATCTTTGCATCAGGAACTTCAAGCAGGAAAGCAAGACTGTATATTGGCTTGGTGCCAGTATTCTTAACCTCGATTTCAAAATCGCGCGCCCAATTCTCATTGTTGAGATCGCGGTATAACTTTTCCTTCTCTCGTTTGATCTTGACCTTGATTGGCAGGTGTTCGGGCACGCGGTTCTCGAATAGCCGTCTGCTCGCGGAACTCGTTTGACCATTCTGAACGCGATAACCCGTATAAGCGGCACTCTGCCCAAATCTACCTCGAACTAGAAGAGCAAAACCGCTTGAAACTACAAGAAACGCGAAGACGATTCTGGAAAGCAGAACCAACCGAGGTCGAGACTTCATGAGAGGTTCCTCCGTGTCGACTAACGCCGTCAAGGGTTCGATTTCGGGTTCGATTTCGGGTTCGATTTCGGGTTCGATTTCGCGTTCGATTTCGCGTAAGCGATTC
>DATISD010000445.1:0-2799 GCA_035469005.1 Pyrinomonadaceae bacterium
ATTAAACGTTGCGTCGGGCCTCCAGTTCCTTTTTTGGGGTCGAGACCTTGATCCGCGCTCAGCGCTAAACTAACCGGGCTGCATCTGAAACCTAATTACCTTTGCCTGCACGGACTGAGTCAGAGCATCGACGCGAATCAGATCGGCGCCGGCGTCGGCGTAGCCGCGAATATTCTCGAGATTGATGTCTCCGGATACTTCGACAATAATTCGGGGCGACAATTCACGGGCATAGTCAATTGGTTCCCGTAGCTTCTCTGCGTTCAGTTCACTTAAAACTAAAACGGTCGCGCCGGCTTCGATAGCCTCTTTGATCTCGCTGCGGCTGTAAACTTCTGCGGCGATACGATGCACGTGGCCGATTCTTTCGTGGGCATGCTTTATCGCTGGGCCGAGGCCACCGGCAATGGCAGCGTGGTTTGCTTTGATGCAGACGCCATCGTCCAGCCCGTAACGATGATTGACGCCGCCGCCCAGCAACACTGCGTACTTTTCCAGCATGCGTAGTCCGGGCGTCGTCTTTCGCGTGTCAGCAATCTTCGCTGTCGTGCCCTCAACCGCACGCACGAACTGGCGCGTGACGGTCGCGATGCCCGACAAATGCTGAAGCAGGTTCAGCGCGACCCGTTCGCTGGCAAGCAGGACATCAGCAAAGCCGCTGGTGCGCGCAATCACTTTGCCGGCTTCAACTTCTTCACCGTCCCCGGCAAAAGCCTCAAGCTGTTGCTGGGGGTCGAGCGTGGCAAAAACTTCTTCGGCAGCTTCCAACCCGGCGACAACCATCTTCTCAGCCGCGATGAATCGTCCTTTCGCGCGCTCATTGCGCATGAGGATGCTTTGCGTGGTGATGTCACCACGACCGAGATCTTCGCGCAGAAACAGTCCGACGCTCGAATAGAGCGCACCTTCATCAAGCCAGTTCACCAAACGGCCTCCATTGGAGCGGGTTTCGGAGTTCCGCCTTTAGGTGGATGCTCTCGCGCATTCTGCATTCCGCCTGAAGGCGGTACTCCAAACAGAAATGGTTCACGAGAGCGCCTCCAACATCTCATCCAGGACTGCCGTGCGCTGGGCAATGTCCGCGATTCTGGCACGCAGTTCGGCAACTTTGTCGGCCGGTGCGCGCTCGACGAAATCCGCATTTCCGAGTTGCGCTTCCAATCTGGTTGCCTCTTTCTGCAGTTTATCTTTTTCTCGCCCGAGGCGCGCGCGTTCCTGGGCAAAATCAACCAACCCTTCAAGCGGCACTGCCACTTGTGCGCCGCCCGATAACACTGCGCGGGCAGCGGCCTTTGGCGTCTGCGCATTGCCGTCGATAGAGACTTCAGCCGCGCGCGTCAAACGCGCAATCTGATCAGCGCTGGCGGTAAAAACCGGCTGCAGATCCGCCTTCGCAGCGATCATCAAATGAATGCGATCTCCGGGCTTTATGTTCATCTCGGAGCGAATGTTTCGCACGCGCGAAATCAAATCAATGACCGCACTCATTTCGGCTTCAGCGGCTTCATCGATCAAACTCGCCTCGCCGCGCGGATAAGCCGATAGCATGATTGTCGGTTCGACATCGCGATAAGCACCATGCAGCAGGTTCGCGTGCCTGATGGGTAACTTTTGCCAAAGTTCTTCGGTCAAATAGGGCATAAACGGATGAAGCAAACGCAGCGCCTGGTCCAGAACGGAAATCAAACGCGCCCGGGCGATGCTTCTTTCCGGCGAATCCGCTTCAGCGGTCACCGTCGCCTTGGTGAATTCGATGTACCAGTCGCAAAAATCGTCCCAGAAGAAGTGATAGAGCGTTTGCACCGCGCCGTGGAAATCGTAAGCTTCGAGCTGTGCGTTGACCTCGCGGGCTGTCTGGTTCAGCCGTGACAGAATCCATCGATCGTGCAGCGGCAAACTTGTCCGGTGACCACCGAACGGATTGTTCGAAGTCTCGGCGCCATCAGCGTTCAGCAAACAAAACCGCGCGGCGTTCCAAATTTTGTTGGCGAAATTACGGTACGACTCAACCTGCTTCTCGTTCCAGCGGGTATCGGTGGAACCAACCGATGCCAAGGTGAGACGCGTCGCGTCGACGCCAAACTTATCGAACACCTCGAGCGGATCAATCCCGTTGCCCTTGGTTTTCGACATGCGCTGACCGTGCTTGTCGAGAATCGTTCCCGTGACGTACACATCGTCGAAGGGCTCTCGCCCGATGAAGTTCAGTCCGGTCATGACCATGCGCGAGACCCAAAGAAAGATAATGTCGCGCGCCGTAATCAGGACTGACGTCGGATAGAAAGTTTTCAAATCCGCCGTTTCATCGGGCCAGCCCAGGGTCGAAAAAGGCCAGAGCGCCGATGAAAACCAGGTATCGAGTACGTCCTGGTCCTGTGTTAGATCATTGGTGCCGGCCCTGGCCACAGCTTCTTCCCGCGTGCGCGCGACAAACAGCTCGCCGTCCTTTGTGTACCAGGCCGGAATCTGATGACCCCACCAAAGCTGGCGCGAGATCGTCCAGTCGCGCAGATTCTCGAGCCAATCCGAATAGACTTTTTCGTAAGGCACCTCGGGTACAAACTTTGGTTTTCGATCCTCGCGCAATTTTGCCAGAGCGGGATCGCGCAATTGATCCATGCGACAAAACCACTGCGTCGAGATCAAAGGCTCGAGCACCGTCTTGCAGCGTTCGCACTTGGAAATTGAAAATTCGTAATCGACGATCTTTTCAACCAGGCCAGGCTCTTCCAGCTTCTCGATCACGAGTTCGCGCGCCTTATATCGATCGAGGCCGGCGAAATCCGAGCCGGCCACCTC
>DATISD010000446.1:0-4651 GCA_035469005.1 Pyrinomonadaceae bacterium
CCAAACCACTACAATCGTGACGGCAATAATAAAGACCCACGAAGTGCCGACAATATTCGACACGGCGTTTGCAAATTTGCGAAAGAGTTCATTCATGTAAAACTTCTCTCCTCAACTTAAAGACTGAAGTGTTATCTCATATTGCTCTTGGGGAACAGCACGCGATCCGGCGCGGCCTTGAGTTCGGCCAAAAGCTTCTTGATTAATCTCGTCTTCACGCGTCCCGCTTCTTTTGGATGCACCAGGTAACGAACGATCGCGTCGAGCCAGGTGTTCTGGTTAACGCGAAACAACACCGCCGGATACTCACGCACCTCTAACTGATCGACCGGCGTCTGCGCCAACAGCTCGCGAAAGACGCGCACCTGCTTCATCATGCGCTCGCCCACCTCTTCGGCGGCCACCCGCTGCATAGTCTCGGCAACGAAGTTCAGGTCGCTCTCGTATGCGACGCTGAACTTGATTTCATTCCAGATGTAAGGAAACAGCGGCCACGTGTAGTTATAGACCGTCGAACTCAAAACCTTCGAGTTGGGAAATTTGATAATGCGACCGGTCGGATGATCGGTTGAAAGCAAATCACCGCCGCCAAACTCCCACAACGTCGTATCGAGATAGCTGACGTCGATCACGTCTCCGGTCGCTTCGCCGATTTTGATGCGATCGCCGACGCGATACGGACTGCGCACGAGGATGTAAATCCAGCCCAAAAAGCTGGTGACCGGCGTCTGCACCGCTAATCCCAGAATCAGCGAAAACAAACCGATCGAGACGACTGTCGTGTACCAGTTCTGGAAGACTCCGGAGACGACTATGAAAACCAGCAAGAGGCCAAGCGCGAGTTTGGCCACCCGGCGCAGGTTATATCTGGAGACTGGACTGTCGATCCGCCCGATCAAATACACGTCAACGATCTTGGCGAGAGCGAGCACCACGACCACGCCCATGGCAATCAGATCCAGTCGTTGAAGCAGATCGATAAAGGTCGGATGTTTCGCGGCAAAACCAAAGAAGCTGAATTTCAGCACATAGTGGCCCACAGCGAGCCCGATCAGGACGATTACATGAGTGCTAAAAACGAGTTTGTCTTTCGTCTCAGCCCTGGGCGTCTCTTCAGGCTTTACAGTGCTGGTCTGTTTCAGCGCGCGCTTAACGTCTGCCTGCTCTTTGACGTGTTCGACTTCGGTGCGCAGTTCGTTCGCCATTCTTACAGAATCCTCGCAACTATCTTGATTTGTTGTCGTGAAACTAGTTTCGATGGTTGCGAGTGGATTAAGGCACTCTGCATGCCATAGACTCCCTTGCCATTAGCGCATCATGACGAAACCAATGAAGGACAAGTTTGCGATTGCAGCTGCTTTGCAGGAGATCGGAACTCTGCTCGAGTTGAAGGGCGGCGAGTATTTCAAAGCGCGCGCCTACAAACTTGGCGCGCGATCGGTTGCCGAGTTGACTGAGGATGCCGGCGAGTTGATCAAGCAGAATCGCCTGACGTTTGTGAAAGGAATCGGGTACGCGCTCGCCAAACAGATCGAGGAACTCTACACCACGGGGCAGTCTTCACTTCTAAACCAACTGCGCGCTGAAATGCCGCCGGGAGTTGTCGAGCTGTCCGGAGTGCGCGGACTCAACGTTAAGAGAGTCCAGCTCCTGCATGAAGAGCTGGGCATTTCGACGGTGAAGGAATTGAAAGCCGCCGCCGAAGCGGGGAAGCTCAGAGAACTCAAAGGCTTTGGCGCTAAGACCGAAGCCAGAATTCTCGAAGCAATTTCCGGCAGCCAGAATCGCGAACAACGAATTCACATTCATCACGCGCAGCGCGCCGGCGAACGCATTCTCGAATATCTGCAAACGTCGCGTGATTTTAGTAAAGCAGAGTTTGGTGGTGCGCTCCGGCGTTGGAAAGAAACCGTTTCTCAAATTGTAATTGTCGCCAGCGCGAAAAAACCACAGGCCTTAATCGATCACTTCCTGCGCTTCCCCATGGTGGTGCGAACGGAAGAACAGACTTCGGATCGCGCGGTCGTCACGCTGAGCGAAGGATTCAAGGCGACGCTGACGACGGTGACGCCCAAAGAATTCGGGGTCGCACTTTTCAATGCAACCGGCTCGCAAGCACATCTGCAAAAGTTGAACGATCTTGCGGTCCAAGGAAAACTTAAGACAAGAGGGAAGGGAACAAGCACATCAAAAAACCCGGTTGAAGTGACGAGTGAAGCCGGGATCTATCGACGCCTCGGGATGCAGTACGTGCCGGCTGAGTTGCGCGAGGATCACGGAGAGATCGAAGCCGCGCTCGCCGGCAAAATTCCCGAAGACCTGGTAGCCACGGACGACATTCGTGGCATGGTGCATTGTCACACGACCTATTCAGACGGCAAGCACAGCGTCGAACAGATGGTGGCCGCGGCCGAAGCGATGGGCATGAAATACATCACGATTACGGATCATTCGCCGACGGCGTTTTATGCCGGTGGCGTGAAAATCGACCGCTTGCAGCGGCAGTGGGAAGAGATCGACGAAGTTCAGGAGAAGACGAAAGTAAAGATTCTGAAAGGAACTGAATCGGACATCGTGGCCGATGGTTCGCTTGATTACCCGGATTGGATTCTCGAGCAGTTCGACGTAATCGAGGCGAGCATTCACTCTCGTTACAAAATGGACGAAGACAAAATGACGCGGCGAATTGTGACCGCCATGCGCCAGCCGGTTTTTAAAATCTGGGGGCACGCGCTGGGCCGGCTGATTCAGAAGCGGCCGCCGTTTGATTGCCGGGTCGAAGAAATACTGGACGTGATTGCCGAATCGCGCGCGGCCGTGGAGATCAACGGCGATCCTTATCGTCTGGATATGGAGCCGCGCTGGCTGCGTGAAGCGCGCAAACGGAAAATCAAATTCGTGGTTTCAGTCGATGCTCATTCGATCGGCGCGCTGAACAATTTGAAGTTCGGTGTGGGAATCGCGCGACGAGCAGCTATTAGAAGAGGAGAAGTCTTGAATACGCTGGGCGTGAAAGCGTTTCAGAAGGCGGTGCGGCCGGTGTGAAGTTTTTCTGTAGCCCAGGCGTTTACGCCTGGGAACCGGGAATTATTTTATTTTCAATTAGCCTCCTTCAGGAGGTTTTTTTCTAGACTTTAGCCAATCATCTCCTTCTATTTCGCACCTTTCGAGCAACTCTGAAACGTTTCATCTCCTCACCAGCGAGCATACCGGCATTTTGGATGAGATGACCCTACCCAACCTTCCGTTTCTTCGCCGCCACTGGTTTCGCCTTGACCAGCGTGAGCGCGGCCTTCTTCTTGGCGGCAGGCTCGGCCTTGACCATTGGCTTGCGCGAGGAGGCTTGCAGGCTCTTTTTGAGCGCGGTCATGATATCCAGCCGCGGAACCTCTTCGACCTTTTCAAACTCTGTGACCTTCTTGCCTTTGATCTTCGAATCGATCAGTTTGCGTAAAGCTTCGTGATAATGATCGACGGTGTCAATATCAGCAAACGAAGTGACCATCTGTTCGACCAGACTGGTAGCGAGAGTCAATTCCTTCTTGTCGAGCTTGGTGCCTTTCTCGACGTCCGGAACTTCGGCCATCTTCCGTACTTCAGCCGGGTAACGAAGTTTTTGCAGCACGATGCCGTTCTCGAGCGGGAACACAGCGACGAGATCCTCGCGATCGCGCAATACGACTTTTGCGAGACCGACCTTGCCGGTATCTTTCAGAACCTGGCGCAGCAGCGCGTAAGGTTTGTCGGCCACGGCGCCGTCCGGGCCGAGGTAATAAGGCGCGTCAAAGAAGGTGGTGGGAATCTCGGATGAATCGACAAAGCCGATAATGTCGATCGCCTTGGTAGTCTTGATTTTTACATTAGCGATCTCTTCCGGTTCGATCAGAGCGTAACGGTCCGGCTCGTACTGATAGCCTTTGGTAATTTGATCATTAGCGACGATTTGCCCGCACTTCTTGCAGCGCTTGTCGTAACCAATGGGACCGAAATCGTCACGGTGCAGTTGATTGAACTGGATTCGCTCGGAAGCTTCGATGGCGTTGTAAACGCGAATCGGAATCGCAACCAGCAGAAAACGGATATGGCCTTTCCAAATCGATCGCATCGGAATCCTCCCTGTAGCGCAAGCTTTCATGACTGGAGCGCAACCGTCACGGTTGCCGCATAGCGCGACGCGGACTGCAAGCGAGGACGCTTGCGCTCCAGTCTCACAGACTGAGGTCTGTGCCACTTTAGACACAAACGCGGGCGCCGCGCCCGCATTCTCCTAGCCTTAATTGGCTCTACCCTCAAAAGGGATGAAATTATCGAACACTTGGGCCATCAAGTAAAGACATTTATTTCCCGGCCGCTTCCAGTGTGTCAGAAGCCCTTGCGCAGGCCAGGGCTCAGCCCGCCCCTCACGGCCGGGGTTCGGACACGCGATTGACCGTGCTGCGGCAACACCTTATCCTCTCTTGAGTTTAACTATGCGCGAATGTCCCCGTTGCGAACGCTGCTTTGAAGATGACGCCCTTCTTTGCCCTGACGATCAGGCAAAGACCAAGAACACACTGCCCGGCACGACCCTACTGAACGGGCGGTATCGGCTTGAGAAGCGCCTGGGCCGGGGCGCCATGGGCCAGGTCTACGTGGCCCGCGACGAGAATTT
>DATISD010000447.1:0-3429 GCA_035469005.1 Pyrinomonadaceae bacterium
CTGCGCCCGAAGCATGATTCACCGTCAGAACAATCTTGGGCACGGTTGCAGTCGCCATCGCTTCGACAAAACGCGCACCAGCCCGAATAATTCCCGAGTGCTCGGCGTCGGATCCAACCATGAACCCGGAGACATCCTGCACAAAGAGCAGAGGCGTCTGATGCCGATTGCAGGTATCGATAAAGTAAGCGACTTTCTCAGCGGATTCAGTATAAATGATACCGCCAAATCGCGGTGGCCCACCTGCTGGAGGGCGAAACATTCCGCGCGCATTGGCGATCACCCCAACCTGCATCCCCCGCAGGCGACCGTGGCCGGTGATGATCTCCCGGGCATAGTCCGCCTGAAACTCGTCCAGATGGCCGTCGTCGAGAATGCAGTTCAGCAGTTCGCGCATATTATAAGGCTGCCGGTGATCTTCGGGAATTATTTCGTAAATCTTTTCCGGAGGAACCCCGGCGTTTCGCAGGTTGCCAGCCTTCATCTTTTCTGTTGCGCCCGCGGTTCGCAGGCGCCCAGCCTGCGGGGTTGGTAATTCCGCAACGAACTCCCTTATCTTCGCTATCGCTTCTTCGTCGTTTTTAACTCGATAATGCGCGACGCCGGATAGTTCGTTATGCGTGCGCGCGCCGCCGAGCGTTTCGTTATCGATCGACTGGCCAGTAGCACCCTTCACCAAATTCGCGCCGCCCAGTCCCATGAACGAAGTGCCTTCGACCATGATGATAATGTCGGAAAGCGCCGGCAGGTATGCGCCGCCGGCTATGCAGGGCCCCATCACCGCGGCAATCTGCGGTACCTTCAAATAACGTCGCATGATCGAGTTGTAATAAAAAATCCGCGACGCCCCGTACTGGCCGGGAAAGACACCTCCCTGATAAGGCAGATTCACTCCGGCTGAATCGACCAGATAAATAATTGGCACACGCGAACGCATTGCAATTTCCTGCGCGCGCAGAATTTTTTTGATGGTTTCCGGCCACCACGAGCCGGCCTTCACGGTCGCATCGTTAGCGATGACAACTACTTCCCGGCCCTGGACCCGGCCGATCGTAGTTACGACTCCGGCTGCCGGCGCCCCGCCGTCATATTGATCGTAGGCGACGAGCAATCCGATTTCCTGCTGAATAGAATCTTTGTCCAGCAGCAGGTTTATACGTTCACGAGCCGTCAGCTTTCCTTGCTTGTGTTGGCGATCAATCCTGTCTGGGCCGCCGCCGGCGCGAAGCTTCGCTTCCAGCGCGTACAGCTCAGCCGTCAGCTCGCCAAGGCGCCCAGACGCAACCCTGGGTGAAAGCTCAGTTGGCGACCCGGCTTTTGTTGACGTGGAAATTTTAGAAAGAGGCCTGACTGTAAATTTTGACGGCCGCATGCTTCGAGACTTGGAAGTCACTTCACCGCTCTCTTCATACGCATCAGGTTATCGATGACTAAGCCGACCGAAAATACCACAGTTGAGTTGTTGTTCTCAATTTTGTCGTAAAGCCTTAAGCAATGCATCGATTCCTGGTTTGCCGGTAAGTCCTTCGACAAAGGTCACTCGCGAGCCACGAAGTTCAACTGCTGCGACACCTTCGGGCGTCCGAAATATTTGCACCCCGGGCACACCTCGCTGAGAATCGGTCAAAGTCGTGGCCGCCGGATACCGAAGTTGCGTCCGCTTTACGTAAGCATCAAAGAACTCTCGTGCATCGTTTTCGGTGTCCCAGGTTGAGAGCGAGACGTAGAGCACTTCCCCTTTCGAACTTTCGTAGATGGCCGTGCGGTCGCCGCCCCATCCGGCGGCTGCGCGGCGAGATTCGACGGGTGACTTCAGAAACTGATCGAGAATTAAGTAGAAACCCCATTCGCCGTTTACGTCCGAAGCAAGCTTTTTCCACGAGGCTGGTGGCTGTGAACCAGGAGCTGAGGCTTTACTACCGCTTACCGACCGACTTCCGGGATCTGACCTTTGACTTCTGACCTTTGACTTCCGATGCCTGACCCCCGACTTCTGACTTGTCGCGTTCAACAGACTCGTCAGATCGGGCAAAGTCACTTTCACCGGTATTTCATGCGCGAAATATTTATCGGTGTGCAGCACCTGCTCAGTCGATTGCGGCAACGCAGTAAAGGCTTCCGAAACCTTAGGCCACCCGCCCTGCTTGTACAGTTCCCGCGTCCAATTCATTCCTTCCTGGTAGGGAAACAGCAAAGTCTCGCGCAAAGCTCGCGGCGCTTTATCCAGCTCTTCGGTAGCAATGCCCATCGCCCCGATCGACTTCAGGAAGGTGAGCACGCGAAATGGATTGCTCGCCACATAGATGGCCATCGTCAGCGTCGCGTCGCCTTCAATCAAAGCGTGGGCCGCCAGCTCGGCATCCGAATCTCCTTTTGGCCAATGATCAAAACGGCGTAAGTTGAAATGCTGATCCTGCAGCGCATGCGTTAGCTCATGCGCCATGATTGGCTTCTGACCGTCAATGTCGATCCAGTCGGCCAGATAAAACTGTCGCGTCTTCGGCTCGTAATAGCCGGCTACCTGTTCCGTTAGTAGCCGAATCATCAACGCGCGATATTGAAAATCCGGCGGCGCCAGGGCCAGTTTCTTCAGAGTAACTTCGGCGGCATGCATGTCCGCCGGCGTAATTTCTTCATCGAGGTTCTTCATGATTGCGCGCTCAATTTCGGCGCGCGATTGGGTTGAGCTTTGGACCGGTCGAAGGATGGCGAGTTGTCTCACTTCGCTGGTTTCTTTCAATACTTCCTGCGTTGCCGCGATCAGCGCTGCGTTGCGTGCCGCCGCCGTTGTCGTGATCGGTTCCTGAGGCGCGCGTTGTGCTGAGCCGCCAGGAACGATCAAAACGGCAGCAAGACTTACCGCAATTAGCAGAATCCAGGCAGGGTGATTGCGGACAGCCAACCGGGATGCGGGCCCTGCCGATGGGGTTCTGGCCTGAAATTGTTTTGACATCCTCATGTTTCGCTCTTATAGTCCGCTAAAACGATCAGCAATTCAATAGCGGAAGAATTGGGAACTTACTGCTCCCGGAATAACGAGCAGTCAGTCGAGACACCAGCTTTGATGACTCCTGAAGAACTGGAAGAGGCTGACAAGTGGCATGAGGCGCTGCTGCGTGTGCGCTATGCCGAAACGGACAAGATGGGCGTGGTGTACCACGCGAATTATCTCATCTGGTTCGAGATTGGCCGCACGGAATTTTGTCGCGCCCGTGGGTTTTCATACCGCGACATGGAGGAGAGCGAGAACGCCTTTCTGGTCGTGGCTGAGAGCTACTGCCGCTACAAAGCTCCCGCTTATTACGACGACGTGCTGGTGGTGAGAACTCACATCACCGAGCTGCGCCGCCGTTCACTTCGCTTTGGCTATGAGATCGTCCGCGAGGCTGATGGCGTGGTCATCGCCGAAGGTGAAACGGGACACGTCGT
>DATISD010000448.1:0-17007 GCA_035469005.1 Pyrinomonadaceae bacterium
CTTATCTGTTGACCAGGAACGCGATACTCCTCGCTGGTCCATTTATCGAAATCAATCAGCTTGCACCGTTCGGAGCAGAACGGCCGCCAGGGGTTTTCCTGCCATTGGACCGGCTTTCCGCAGGTCGGACATTTCGGCATAAGGCAAAAGTAAGAAGGAAGAAGGGAAAAGTAAAGGCCGTGTCAGAAGCCTGACGGTAAGGGAGGGCCGGCCACATTTCGTGAACTCTGTAGTCTCCGGTGGCGTAGAATAGATTGCGCAACCTGGCATGCGTACGCAACTTTAAGGAGTGACGCCAGAACATCATGACTGATTACAAAGAAAAATTTGACGATCTTCACCGCGCGGCCAGAAAGAAAGCTCGCGAATTGGACGAGAAGCTCAACGTGAGCGGCATTGTCGAAGACACCGCGCGGGTCGCCGGCGATGCTGCGCGCCGCGGAGCGAAGTCCCTGGCTGAAGGAGCTGAGCACCTGCGGGCTGAGGCCGGACGCTTGGCCGAAGATCCGAAGGTGCGAGAGACGGCTGATGAGGCAAAGCGGCATGCTAAGGACGCGGGCAAAGCGATCCGGCATGCGGCCAGCGATGCCGGCAAGATCATTCGCGACGCTGCCGGCCCGGCCGGGAAAAAAGCGGAGAAGGTTTTCGACGACGCTGCGAGCTACGTGGGCTCGGCAGCTAAAGTCGCCGGCACGGGATTCAAGGCAACCCGCGCGTCTGCGGCCGCCACGGCGGGAATTCTGAAAGCGAAGGACTGGGTCAAAGAGAATCCCGGCAAAGCCGCGGTTGTTTCGGCTTCGCTGATTCTCGGCATCCGCGCAGGGGCTGCCTTTCCCGGTTTGGATTTGGTTCTGTTGGGTACGCATCCGCATTGGCTGACACACTCTGCGCTTCCTGTCCTGGGATTGAAAAAGGCGAGCGAGAAATTTGACGAGTACTTGAAAAAGCAGGAGCTGCGAATCGCCGCCGGCGAATTAGACGAAGCCGAGCGTGAGCGGGTCGAGTTCCAGCGCAAGATGGCGAAGTATGTGGGCGCGCCGTTGCTCGGGGCCTTCAGTTGCGCCGCCGGCGCCGCCATGTTCGCGCAGATCGTCAACCCCGTCGGCATCACCGGCGCGCCAATCAGTTGGATCCTCGGCGGCAATCCATTCCTCGACGGCGTCTGGCTGTTCGCCAACGGAGTCATCTGCTTTCACCAGGGCTACAAATTTTTCATGATTGCCCTTGCGGATCAGGAAGAAGTGAATCGAGTGGTAAGGGAGATAAAGGGATTGCTGCCTGCGTGAGGTTTGCGGCTGTGCCGCCTGATGTGCGGAAGGCTTCACCTTTGCGGCTATTGAAGCTTGTTTTAAAGCTACGCCTCAAGTCGAAACGCTACGCCCTCCCTCACGGGTCGGGGTTTTGCCCCCAGTCGAGCGCGTATTGCTCACGGACTTTCGATCGTCGGGCTTTTGGACTTCGCGCCTTCAGCAAGCTGCTTCGAAGTCTTCAAATAATCAGCCTGTTTACCGGCATACTCAGCTGAGTCGGAAGCGATTTCTTTTCCGCTGTCATCAAGCCAGCTAATCAACTTATCGTCTTTGAAGTAGAAGCGACCCTCAGTTTTCTTAACGACTTTTCCCGACAAAGGCTTGTCATATTGGTTATCGGTGTGCAAAACGAAAATCAGTTGGCCATTCCAGTAATAATATTCCTCGATTGACTTGCCGGTTTCTCCAGAAAAGGTTGCGACCAGTTTCATGACGGACGGCCCGTGAAAGTATCCAACCAACTCGCCGCCTTCGGCCGAGAAGCCGCTCAAATGCTTTTTTACGCGCCGATACAAGGGAACGTTCTTATTGATGCTGGCGTGATGCTGGCGAATTGTTTCGATCGGATCGGCTTGCGGCGCCATGCCTGAATTCCCCGCCGCCAAAGCAGTGAAGCCGGATCCAACGATGATTAGAATCGCGATCATCATTTTCATTGTGTAAGCTTCATCCTCCGTTTTTCTAATGCTTTCAGCAACAGCGGCTGTGCGAGGAAAACGTCTGTCTTTAAGCGTTACTCACTGCTCGACCGCTGCGACAAAATGAAGTTTGTCGGACATTAGTCAGTAATCGTAATCGGAAACGGCAAAAAGCAAAGCACGAAGACAATCAAGGTAACAATTCCGATGATGATGCGAGGCAGACCCAGCGGCTCCATCTGTTCCGGCTGAGGATGACGCACCCGCAGCATCACCGCCAAAAGCAAAATGAAAACGAACCACGCCGGGCTGCCGTGCCAAATCCATCCCATAACTGAGATCGCGACCACAGCCACAAACATGCAGCGGCCAATCCATTGATGACCAGCGCGACCGAACACTGCAAACGTTCCGTGACCGCCATCGAGTTGGCCTACCGGTATCAGGTTCAAAGCTGTCACCAGCGCACCGAACCAGGCGGCCAGGTAAAACGAGTTCGCTTCGGAATTTGCGAGATCAATCCGGAAAGCGCGCGCAATTAATTTAAAGAGCAATGGATCGTTGAAAGTGATTCCGCCGCCCCCGCCAGTCGCCTCGCCGGCAACTAGTGGTATGTGATGAACCGTCAGGACGCCGGCAAAAGCTATCGGCAGCATGACGATGAAGCCGGCCAGCGGGCCAGCCAGTCCGATATCGAAGAGGGCGCGGCGCGAAGGCACGGGCGACTTCATGCGGATGAACGCGCCAAAGGTTCCCGGCCAGAGGAGCGGTGGCTGAGGAATGAAGAATGGCAGCGTCGCGTCAACGCCGTAGTAGCGACAGAAAAGATAATGACCGGATTCATGCGCGGTCAGAATGGCCAGCAGCGATCCGGAAAAAATCAATCCCTGGGCCAGAAACTCACGGTGAACGAGCGCGTAACGGAGTATCTCGACCACTGTCGATACATAAATCCAGGGAATCAGAAAAATTGATCCGGCCAGGCCGCGGAGAGCTGGAGGAGGTACCGGGGCGGCATTCAACTGGGGACCGGCGATAACAATCCCGAATATCGTGGTAGTTACGACGGTTAATAAAAAAAGCGCAATATGAAACAGCCACTGACGAGCAGTAGGTTTGGCTAGCGGCCTGTGTATGTTCGCCGGAGTGTGGATAATTGGCGCAATAGTTTCGGTTGATTGGGACATGGAGCGCAGCTACCAGTGCCGGCAGGCACCAGATGTTTATAGTCCTTGCAGTTTGCCTAAAACTCAAGCCGCGGGAGTGAAAGCGTCGCTTCCACTCCCGCGGACTACGAATCATTAATCACTATTTTGCGCCTACGGCGCTAACTGCTTAGTCGCATCAAGAACTAAATCCCACAACACAATCGCCGCGAAATCAGGCTTCATAACCAATCTCAAATCTCCGATTCATCAGCGTGGCCATTCTCGCCGTGATCCTGTAGTTCCTTTCCGGGCTTGAAACGAATAGTCTTTCCCGAAGGGATGGCCACTTCTTCACCCGTTCGGGGATTACGTCCGACGCCGCGTTTGCGTGGTTTGACAATGAAAACGCCAAAACCGCGCAGCTCAATCCGATCGCCGCGAGAAAGCGCGTCCTTCATCGAATTGAAGAGCGCTTCGACTGCCTGTTCGGCTTTCAGCTTTGGTATGCCGGTCTCGTCGGCAAGACGGTTGATGATATCGAGTTTGATCACGGAACCTGGCCTCCGGCTCTGGCGAACATTCGCTGATTTTGCAGGTTGGAAAGCTCGCTTCTATTTGTGTGTCGCGATGATAGAAAGGCGCGCCAACAACTGTCAAGCTTTACCCAGTGTGATGCAGTGTGGAAAAGTGGCACGAGCGTCCCGCTGGCGAAATTACGCGCAAGATGCGCGTGCCGCTGAATCAAACTGCATCACCACCAACGAATCAGCTAATCGCTGCATCGGAGCTGTTTGACAACGAAAGCTGACGGCGGATAACCTCGATGCACGGAAGGAACGTTCTAAACCAGGCCCTCCAGCGGTCATAACAAGTAGCTCCGGTCTTAGTGAAAACCATGCTTGGTAAGCGATTCAACCAGCCGCCGCCTTTCGGCACAGTGCATCCCGACGACGATCGCGACATCGAAATCCAGCGACCCAGGGACGCGGCGCGCAAACATCTCTGGCAGGAATCAAGGTTGCTGGTGCGCGACCTGATATTCGCGCTGATGGTTCTGGCGCTGGTAATGGTCTTCATCATTCAGCCGGTAAAGGTTGAGGGCACCTCGATGCTCCCTTACCTGCATGACGGCGAGCGCATCTTTGTCAACAAATTGATCTACTACGATGAATACCGCTGGGCGCCGAAGATTTATCGCAGCGACATCGTGGTATTTTGGTTTCCCGAAGATCCTTCCAAGAGCTACATCAAACGAGTGATCGGGTTGCCGGGCGACACAGTTGAAGTTCACGATGGCCGAGTCAGCGTGAATGGCCGGGACCTGGATGAGGTATATCTCGATCCACATCTGAACATGTCGCATGCTACTAAGTCGCCGACTTACGTCAAGCCGGGCTACTACTTCGTGATGGGAGACAACCGGGATAACTCCAGTGATTCTCGTATTTGGGGGTTGGTCCCGAAGAAGTACATCTATGGAAAGGCGCTGTTCCGATACTGGCCGCTGGGCGCGGCGAAAGTAATTACGAGAGACACACACAACGGCGGAATTCCTCCGGGCGCGAACTATCGACGCCCCGGCGAAGACGCGCCGGATGTGGATGATCGATAGTGGCACAGACTTTGGTCTGTGATAAACGAACGAAGACACCCAGACTGAAGTCTGGGCCACAACATGTCTGATTGGCTGCGATACATCGCAATGATTTTCTACGCGCCCATGCGCGGGATGCGGGAAGTGCGCGATCGCGGCACCCTATTGCCGGCAATCATCTGCGCTTACGTTTCGCAAATCGTCTACCTCTTTACCATCGAATGGCTGGTCGGCATCTCACTTACCGCTCGACCGCAAGTCATCGCGTCCAATCTGTTTCAAGCGGCCACTTCACTCTTGCCGATCGCGATCGTGTTGGTGCCCCTGCTGGCGTTGACTGCGAACATGTTCGATCGGCGCGGTAGTTTTGGACTGGTTCTGCAACAAGAATATGCGTCACTCGCGTCTGTTGTTTTCTATGCCTTCCTCGCCGCCAATTTGATGACGATTTTGATTTCGATCTTTTTTCACTTCAGCGGCGTGCAGGCGGCTTACGTGGCCAGCTCGATGCAATCAGCCGAGCAAATCAAATCGCTTTTCAATTTTCCGGTAGAAGTGCAAAGGGAATTCGAAGCCAGACTGGGTAATCCGGCGTTTGTGGCCGGCAGCCTGTTTCGTACTGTGAAGATAGCGTTTCTTACAATCGGGACACTTGAAGCCGTACGCAAGGTTTTCAGGCTTTCTTTGGGCCGCTCTTTGGTAGTCGGGTTTCTCAGCTATGCCGGCGCGTTCATCCTTTCGCCAATTTGGGGATTGCTGTTTACCCGAATAATCGGCTCACCGTTCATCCTGCTGATGTTGTTTCTGCTCTTGCGTGGTTACTTTACCGGCATCGTCAGTAACCAACGCGCGCGGGCCGCTTTCAAACAGAATCTGGAAGCGGCGACGATCAATCCGCGCGATTCTTCGGCCCATTACAATCTGGGATTGATTCATCAACAAAGAGGTGAGTTGAGCGAGGCTCGCGAGCGGTTTCAGCGCGCGATTGAAATCGATGCCGACGAGCTGGATGCGCATTATCAACTTGGACGCATCGCGCGCGCACAAGATCGCATGGCCGAAGCGATTGGTCATTTCGAGCAGGTAGTGCAGCGCGATCAATCGCACGCCCAAAACGAGATTTGGCGCGAAATTGGCGCGACTTATCTCGGCGCCGGCCAATATGGCGACGCGAGAGACGCGCTGGAGAAATTTCTCGACCGGCGGACGAATGATCCCGAGGGGCTGTATCTGATTGGCCGGGCCTACGCCGGGCTTGGCGACCAGCAGGAGGCTAATAGTTCGATGCAAGCCTGCATCGACGCCGTAAAGACCGCGCCCGCATACAAATACCGCACTGAAAAGCGCTGGCTGAACGAGGCGCAACAATTCCTGAAGGGTAAGCGACAAGAAGCGGTAGGCAGTAAGCAGTAGCATGGGTACGCACGCCTCTGGCGGGCTCACGCTGGGGTAAATACAGCACGCCGGAGGCGTGCCCATGCGAGGGTAAATACAACACGCCGGAGGCGTGCGTACGGACCAGGAGACGAAATGAACTGTCCCAATTGTGGTTCTGAAATCGCCCCCGGCGGAACTTTCTGCGGCCGTTGCGGCACGCGCATGGACGCGGCGCCTGCCTCGGCGCATTCGATCAATCTTGATACCGACGGCCGTGGCACGGGCCGCGGTTATAGTTTCGAGATTCAACATCAACCTGCTTTTTCACTCGCCGTACTTAGTCTGCAAGCCGAGCAATCGATCACGGCAGAGTCGGGCGCCATGGTTTCGATGTCCGCCAATATCGAGTTGCAATCGCAGATGAAAGGCGGATTGCTGGGCGCGCTGAAACGAGCTGCGGGCGGCGAATCAGCTTTTGTCTCGACGTTCACTGCGCGCGGTGGACCGGGCGAAGTCACTCTGGCGCCGGGCGCGCCCGGCGATATTGCGGCCATCGAGATGCGCAATCAATCTTTCTTCGTACAGTCGAGTTCTTATCTGGCCGGCGACGCGAGCCTGACGGTCGATACCAAATGGGGCGGCGCGAAATCCTTCTTTGGCGGCGAAGGACTCTTCGTCCTGATGGTCCAGGGACAGGGCCTGTTGCTGGTTTCTTCGTTCGGCGCAATCCATCGCAAGACCCTGCATCCGGGCGAACGTTACGTGGTGGACACCGGTCATCTGGTCGCCTGGGAAGGCACGACGCAATACACCTTGAGAAAAGCCGCCTCCGGTTTTTTTCGCAGCATGGTCAGCGGCGAAGGCATCGTCGCCGAGTTCAGCGGGCCAGGTGAACTTTTGATTCAGACCCGAAACCTGGCGGCCCTGGCCGGCCTGCTCAAGCCGTTCTTCCCGTCACAATCGGGAAGCGGCGCCAGTGGGTTCAATATCAATTTAGGTGGCAGCTAGTGAGAACGCTGACGACGTTTAATTGTGGTCTATGAATAGTCAGTCAATGAATAAAGCGATCATCGCACTTGAAGATGGCCGCGTCTGGCGCGGGCGGTCGTGGGCCGCGGAGGGTGAAGCCTGCGGCGAAATGGTCTTCAATACTTCCATGACCGGTTATCAGGAAGTGCTCACCGATCCGTCTTACGCCGGACAAATTGTTTGCATGACTTATCCGCTGATTGGTAACTACGGCGTGAACAGCGAAGATCCTGAATCGGCCAGGCCCTGGGTCGAAGGCTTTGTGGTGCGCGAAGCGAGCCGCATGGCTTCCAACTGGCGCGCTGAAGGTACGCTCGATGAATACTTGAAGCGCTGGAAGATTGTGGCCATCGATCATCTCGACACTCGCGCGCTGGTGCGCCATATTCGCGACAAAGGCGCGATGCGGGCCTGTCTCTCGACCATCGACAGCGACGCAGACAGCGTGATTGAAAAAGCGCGGCACTCGCCGCCGATGGAGAATCGCGAACTGGCGAGCGTGGTAACGACCCACCAGCCTTACGATTTTCCCGCCGCGACCCCGGAGCGGTTTCATGTGGTCTGTTACGACTTTGGGGTGAAGATGAATTCGCTGCGCGAACTGGCAGACGCGGGTTGCCGCGTCACCGTAGTTCCGGCCTCAACGCCCGCCAGCGAAGTTTTTGCGATGAAGCCGGATGGGGTCTTCCTTTCAAACGGCCCCGGCGATCCAGCCTCGATGACCAGGGAAGTCGAGCAGGTAAAGCAGGTTGCTCAATCAGGAGTGCCGACTTTCGGCATTTGTTTCGGCCATCAACTGTTGGGACGCGCCTTCGGCGGCCAGACTTTCAAATTGAGGTTTGGTCATCGCGGCGGCAATCAACCGGTCAAGGATTTCAGCGATGGCCATGTCGAGATTACTTCGCACAATCACGGCTTCGCGGTGAAGGCCGAAAGCTTGCCGCCTGAAGTCGAAGTCACTCACATTAATCTCAACGACCAGTGCGTCGAAGGCATGCGCCACAAAACTCTGCCAATCATTTCAGTTCAATACCATCCCGAAGCTGCGCCCGGTCCGCACGACGCCAAACATCACTTCAAACGATTCATTGAGTTGATGGAACGGAAGAGCGCAGCGAAGTAAACATCACGTTCATCTGCGTGAATCTGTGGCAGGTCTGATTAGCTAATCCAGCGAAGGCCTCGCGCTTTTAGCCGGCGTTAATTCTTGCCAACTTCTTAACCAGTTCGGTTTTTTCGGGCCCGGATGTCTTCGCGATGGCCAGCCGGAGAGCAGCCAGCGATTTCTTCAAAGCCGTCCTTTGCTCGACCGCGTACTTGTCGCCGCCCTTACCGTTCGCCGTGTTGATTACGTCATCTGTCAGCGCGCCGTTCAGATCCTTGATGGCTTCGGCCGCGTGCGCGCCGGCCGGGTGCAGGCTCAAATACTTGATCTCGCCTTCGGTAAGAAAGAAATTGCAAACCTCGTCGCTTTCGCAATCGGAAGGTTGCGGATTTTGTGCGGCTTCCCAGGCGATGCGATCCGCAATCGGCAAGGTGTGATATCTGGTTTCGAGGTTCCAGAGCAATTCCGTGCGTAGATTGTAGCCGCCGCCAAACTCGTTCGCGATCACTTCTGAATCGTGCGCCTTGTGCCATTCGCGGTAAGGCGACTTATCACGGAGATTGTCCGGGACGCTCACGGCCCAGTTCGCGAGCGCCAGCAGCTTCAAAAGCTCGAACTCGGCGCGCGTGTTCGCATCTTTGACTTCACCGATTGAGTTCGCGGCGAGGTTGTAGATTTCCTGCCGGTCAGCGAATTCCGTGTTCTCGGCTTTGAGGCGGGCCTCGATAATTTGCCGCAGTAGCTGTTCGCGCTGGCGGATGTCGTAATCGAGCAGCAGGCCGCCAAAGAGCCAGCCCATCTCGCCGTTCGGCAAGTTGACGCGATACCAGTAATCGCTCTTGCCGCCGATCGTATCTTGATTTGTCGAGCGAGCAATGGCGCTTATGACCGTGCCGAGTTTCAGTCGCATGATCTCTTCGCCGGCCACCTGTGGTGCCCGGCGCGCGCGCATGGCCGAGACTGTAGTGATCTTGGGTTGGGCGGCGTCGAACTTGATCTCATCTGTCTGGGCCATCACGGACCGGATGAAGACCGGCGAAACAAAGACCAACACGGCGACGACGCGCGCCAGGTTTGCTGATTGATATTTCATAATTTCCCGATGACGATGAAATTTAAAAGCGGAGCGTTATTTTGATTTGACTGGCTAATCCTTTGGCGGTTTCAATTCTCCGGTGAGCAAATCGGGCCGCGCGCGTGCCATCTCGTCAGCAGTCGTGGTTGCGGTGGGGTGCGTCGTTGACACGAGCTCCGGTTCCACGTCCGGTTCGACCACCGCTTCCTCCAACACTTCGGCAATCGTTTCGCTGCCGCGATGCTCGAGCCAATGGCGGTAACTCACGGTCAGGATCGCGATGACTGGAATCGCGAGAAAGATCCCGGCCACGCCGGCAATCTCAGCGCCCGCCAGGATTGCCAGGATCACTGCGAGCGGATGCAGGTGAATTCCCTGACCAATGATCCGCGGATAGACCACATAGTCATGTATGACTCTCAGGACCCCGAGGAACAGCAGTACGACGAAGGCCATGCCAAAGCCGGCGTGCAGCAGCGCGAGCAGCGCGACCAGGATCGCGACCACGAGCGGACCCACCAGCGGCACGAACTCAAGCATGCCGGCGATCAATCCCAGCACCAGCGGGCTCGGCAAACCGATTAGCGCGAAACCAGTGCTGCACACGGTGCCGATAATGAAGCAGGCCGTCAGTTGCGCGCGAATATAAGCGGCCAGAGTGTGATTGATGTCCTCGAAGAACTCATCGCCGCGCCAACGCAGCCGGCCTCGGGGCAGCATCGCCAGGGCTGAACGCCGGAAGCTATCGGCGTCCTTTAACAGAAAGAAGCTCAGGATCGGAATCAGCACTAACCAGGGGAGAAAAATTATCAGGCCAAGCATTCTCTCGGCCGCCACGCCGACCACTTCTCCGCCGCGGGCAATCACGCCAAGGAAGGTGTCGTTGACGGCTTTCACCACGCCCTCAGGCATGTTATGCCCCTTGAAATACTGGTTCACGCGGTCACTCGTAGTTACGATTGTTTTGTAATAGGCGGTGGCTTGCTGTTTGAATTCGGGAAACTGCGCGGCGAGTTGTGGCGCGAGAAAATAGACGGCCACCCCGCCGCCGACGAACAAGACCACATACACGATTCCAATAGCCACGCCGCGCGGAATCCTGATTTCTTTTGCGCCGAGTCTCAGAGGCCGCTCGACTAAGTCGACCAGCGGCGCCACCAGGTAGGCAAAGAAAATTGAAAGCACCAGCAGGAGCAGGACCGCCGTGAGTCTATAAAGTACCCAAAGAAACGCCGCCACCACGAGCAGAATCGTGATGATGCGCAGCACGATTCGCGTCTGCACCCACGCAGCAACAGCAGTCTCTTTTGGAAGGGTTTGATCGGTATCTTGCGTCATGAATGCTTCTTGATTCAGACGTGGGGATCGCTACTCAATATTCGTCTTCGTCAAAATCGTCGTCGGCTTCCGACATCTTTAGCCCCGCCTCTTCCCACACCAGGCCTCTCCATTCATCGGTTTCGCCCAGGAGTTGCAGTGCGGCCTGTGGCCTTGCCGGGTTTCGCTCGATGCGCAGGACTTCGGCGACGACGCTCAACGTCTCGCCCTTGTCACCAAGGACACGCAGACTGACTCGTCCACCGACGGGCGGCAGTTCGCGCTGCAAATGGACCAGGGTGCCTTCGGGCCCGACGTTCTCGGTTTCACCTTCGGCGACTATGTGTGCGCCATCGTTCGTGTCCCATTCGGCACGAATTGGAAACGCGTGTACATAGCGTTGTCCTGATCGAGTCTCAACAAATCCATTCTGGGGCATCGCATTCTCCTTGTGCGAGACTGGGTCTTGAGGTGACCGGGCGTATGATACAGGGAAAAAGTGAATCTCGAAACTATTTGCGCAGCTTAGCGACGTAGGGTTTTGCAGGGCAATTCGGCAAGACTCTTTGAGCGCGGATCGAAAAAATAATCCCGCGCGACATCAGAATACGACTTCGCCGGTGAGAGTCAAGGGCGCAACGTCAAATGTAAAGCTTTTTCGGGGAACAGATCGCTTATCAGAGAGCTTTTCATCGATTTTGAGGTGTTAGTCGCGTGACACCCCAGTTATGTAATTACTCTTCTTCGCTCCTCAGCTTTTCCAAAACAGAAAAGTCTTCCAGGGTGGTTACATCGCCGGCGACCGAGCCGCTGGTCGCAATCTCGCGCAACAAACGGCGCATGATCTTGCCGGACCGAGTTTTCGGCAGGGCGTCGGCAAAGCGGATGTCGTCGGGTCTGGCCAACGCGCCGATTTCCTTCGCTACATGTTGGCGCAATTCCTCTTTCAATCCATCTGTGGGTGTCCGGCCGCCTTCGAGCGTAACAAACGCCACAATCGCTGAGCCTTTCAGCTCATCGGGCTTGGCCACGACCGCAGATTCAGCCACTGCTTCGTGTGATACGAGTGCGCTCTCAATCTCCGCAGTTCCCAGCCGGTGTCCGGCGACATTGATGACATCGTCGATGCGACCCATAATCCAAAAATAACCGTCCTGATCTTTGCGGGCGCCGTCGCCGGCAAAGTAAGCGCCATCGATCTGCGACCAGTACTGTTGCCGGTACCGTTCGTCGTCACCATAGATTGTTCGCAGCATCGCGGGCCACGGGCGCGTAAGTACCAGATAGCCACCTTCATTGGCGCCCACCGACTTGCCGTCGCGGGTCATCACGTCGGCGGCTATGCCAGGGAACGGCTTGGTTCCGGAACCGGGCTTGGTCGGCGTGGCGCCGGGCAAAGGCGTGATCATGATCGCTCCCGTTTCAGTCTGCCACCACGTGTCGACAATCGGGCAACGTTCTTTTCCGATTACGCGGTGATACCACATCCAGGCCTCAGGATTGATTGGCTCGCCGACCGTGCCTAACAGACGAAGTGAGGAAAGATCATGTCTGAGCGGCCATTGCTCGCCCCACTTGATGAACGCGCGAATTGCCGTCGGCGCGGTGTATAGAATGTTCACCTTGTGTCGCTCGATGATGTCCCAGAAGCGATCCGGCTCAGGCCAGTTAGGCGCACCCTCATACATCATCGCCGTCGCCCCATTCGACAGTGGCCCATAGACCACGTAACTGTGACCTGTCACCCAGCCAATGTCTGCGGTGCACCAGTAGATATCTTCATCCTTCAGATCGAAAATCCATTTCGTGGTCAGGTGAGTTTGCAAAAGATAGCCGCCGGTGGTGTGCAGAATACCTTTCGGTTTTCCTGTGGTGCCGGACGTGTAAAGAATGAATAGCGGATGTTCGCTGTCCAGTTCCTCGGCGGCGCACTCACCGTTAACTGTGGTCATCAGTTCATGCCACCAGTGATCGCGGCCGGGTTCCATGTGAATCCTGCTGCCGGTACGTCTGACCACGACGCACGATTCGACTGACGGAGTTTCCGGCAACGCTTCATCAACGGCGGCTTTCAATTTCACTTCGTTGCCGCGACGCCAGCCGCCATCAGCCGTAACGACGACTTTGCATTGCGCATCATTGATGCGATCGATTAGCGCGGTGCTCGAGAAACCACCGAACACGACTGAGTGCGTGGCGCCGATCCGCGCGCAGGCCAGCATGGAAATGGCGAGCTCAGGAATCAGCGGCATGTAGAGGGCCACGCGATCGCCTTTGGCAACCCCGAGGCGCTTCAGGACATTGGCGAAACGGCAGACCTCGGTGTGAAGTTGTTGATAGGTTAACGTTCGCGTGTCGCCGGGCTCGCCTTCCCAAATCAACGCCGCTCTATTGCGTCGCCAGGTCGGCAAATGGCGGTCGAGACAGTTGTAGGAAATATTGATCTTGCCGCCGACAAACCACTCGGCATGCGGTGGTTCCCACTTCAGAGCGATGTCCCAGGGCTTGAACCAGTGCAGCTCGCTTTCGGCCATACGCGCCCAAAACTTTTCCGGATCGGCGTCGCCTTCTGCCCGCAAGCTTTCAAGTTCGGCCATCGATTTGATACGGGCCTGTTCGGCGAATGCCGTGGGCGGATGAAAGACGCGCTCTTCGTTTTGAAGCGATTCGATGTTTGTCGTGGTTGATGACATATTGGCTGCGTATGATACAACAGCGCAACTGTGAAGTCGCAGGCGGGTAGTGCTACTCTGCTTAGCCCCGAAGGGGCTACAGCTCAAAGCCCAGGGTTGCCGCTTCGGCTACCCTGAAGAGAGAATCCGCAAGCTTACAACGCATCGCGGTTGCGACCGACGGAGGTTCCTGACGCAACCGCGACGCGGTTGAGAAACTCTTCTACTCACCACCCAGGGTAGCCGAAGCGGCAACCCTGGGCTTTGAGGCGATGCCCCTTCGGGGCAGGTGACGACGCTCAGAAGCAACT
Source organism: Pyrinomonadaceae bacterium (assembly GCA_035469005.1). Taxonomy (GTDB): domain Bacteria; phylum Acidobacteriota; class Blastocatellia; order Pyrinomonadales; family Pyrinomonadaceae; genus UBA11740. The sequence goes on from DATISD010000448.1 coordinate 13,577, forward strand.
TCACGGCCATCTTGCAGTCGCAGAGCTTTAGACCGCGGATGCGCGTGTTTTGTCCCAGACCTTATCTGTCATCCCTGGAGAGTTCCGCTACGATCTCCCGTAACGCGGTCCGGCCTTTTTCAACCTCATCCGGGGCGAACGAAATAGCGCCCACGACCGCGTGGCCGCCGCCGCCGTAGCGCTCGCAAATCGTCGCGATGTTATGACGACGCGGACGGGGCGCCCACGGGTTCGAACCGACTGAGATTTTGGTTCGCTTTGATCCGCGAGTCAGCGCCACCGTGTAGGTGGCCCCAGGGAACAGGTAGTACGGAATGAATTTATTAAAGCCTTCGTAGCCCTCCGGAACCAAATCGAACTGCACGACGCCGTCCGCATAAATCGCTTTCCGCTTGATTGCCTCGAGGGTTTCGCGATGAAGCTGCAGAATTGGCTGGAATCTGGTGGCGACGTCCTCGCTCGTGGCGACCTCGTTTAAGGGCTTTACCGTCAGTTCGCGAATGATTTGTTCGATGAACGATTCGTCGGGAACTGATTCGATTACCTGCATTAGTTGCAGCGCCGGCTCTTTCAACTCAACGCATTGGGCGGGTGATTCGTAGAGCGCCCCGTCAATGATGTGCGCCCAATGAATCAGGTCCTGAAGCGGCTCGGAATTGAAACCGAACTTTGTCCGGGCTACCTGCGCGATGAATTCAGTACAGGATTTGCTGGTTGGATCGAGAAACTTCTTTCCTGAGTTGTCGGTTTTGAAGTGCGCTTCGTCGGCCGGCGTTAAGAATGCGGACTGATGATGATCGAACCACCAGGTCAGTTTTTCAGACGGCGAATACTTGAAATCGACGATGGCGTTTTCATCTCCATCGAACATGCTTTCATCGAACAGGTTTCCGGGGCGATGAAGCAAACCGCCGTAGTGAACCTCGGCTTGCGGATTGATTCTCTCGCTGTAAAAGCGCGTGAACGTGGCCGCGGAAGCGACACCGTCAAAGCAGTGACCGTGATACAGAACGCGAAGTTTCATTTGCTCCCGGGCTCAATCAAAAAGCGGTGATCTTAGCAATTGCGGGAAGCGTAAGCCAGCGAGCTGTTTTGGAGTGGGGTGACTTGTCACCGCTTTCCTCTTGCTGGCTTCTCATAAGAGCTGCGACAAGTCGCAGCACTCCAAATCAGGCGTTCGAGGTAACCGCCTTTCCAATTGCACTTGCCGCATTCGCACGGCGCCAGCGAATGATGAGAGTTATCAGCGCCCCAATGCCGACCACGATCCCAATCATCTGTGAAGTCGACAAGCCGGTCAGAGTCGTCAGTCCCAGAATGTCGCCGCGCGGGTCGTCGCGCACAAACTCAATCAGAAATCTAACTGTCGCGTAGATCACGGCATAGGCCAGAATTACCTGTCCGCTGAATTTCTTTTTCTTATGCAGCCAGAGCAGGAAAAAGAAAACGATTAGCATCGCAAACGATTCGTAAAGCTGCGTTGGGTGCAGCCGGGCATCGATAGGTACCCCGGTGACTTCATGACCGAGTTCGCTGAAGCGCACGCCCCAGGGCAGATTCGTCGGTTTCCCCCAACAGCAACCGGCGGAAAAACAACCCTGCCGGCCCAGGACATTTCCCAGCGCTATTCCGGGAGCGCAGGCGTCGGCCGTTTTCCACCAGGGCAGCTTCCAGCGTCGCATCAAAAAATAACCTGTCACAATCGCGCCGATCAGGCCGCCGTAAAAAACGCCGCCCGAGCGAAGAAAATCCAACGAAAAAAGTTGCAGTGGATTCTGACGATACTCGGGCTCGGTAAGAAACATCAGCAGCTTTGAGCCCACTAATGAAGAGATCAGCAGCCACAAACAGAGGTCGTAAATTCTTTCGCGCGGTAATCCATCACGGACGGCCAGTTTCACGGTGACGTAAATAGCACCGAGAAAAGCCAGCGCGAGAAATACTCCGTAGGTGTTAATGGGAAAATTCCAGAGGCGAAAAAGAATTGGGTACATGGAATCAGTAGGCAGCCGTCGCGACTACGATGGCACACCTTCGTTGGTAAGTCGTTCCTGCTTTTCCTTCCTGTGCGCAAAGATCAGATCATAGGCGAGCAAGAGCGCGCCGAATGAGATGCTGGCGTCAGCCACGTTGAATGTGGGCCAGTGATATTGTCCGGCGTGCAGTTGAATGAAATCGATCACGAATCCGAGTCGCACCCGATCGGTCAGATTTCCCAGGATTCCGGCCAGCAGGAGCGCACATGCGCCCAGTATTCGGTCATCGCTGCGGGGCGTGCGAAAAAAATAAACCAAAACCGCGATCGCTGCGGCGGCCGCCAGTACGACAAAAAACCAGCGGCCAAAGGCGCCGCTTTCCTGCAACTGGCCGAAGGCAATGCCCGGGTTCTCAGCATAAGCAAAATCCAGTATTCCGCTGATTGCCGTCACGTCGTGAAAGCGAAGTCTCCGAACTGCCCAGGCCTTGCTGGCCTGGTCCATCAGATAGACACCCAGCGAAGCGACGAGATAAAGCAGTCGCCATGCGAGGCGATTCTTGGACATTGATGGCTTGAGCGCGTTCACAGTGAATAGCTATAAATATTCCGTGCCTACGGCACTTCCAGAATTCCCGCTGGCTTCAATTTCTTCCAGTGCTGAAACGCAGCGCTCACAGACCCTGGGATATCGCGACGATTCTCCTACGCGCGTCGAATAGTTCCAGCAACGCTCGCACTTTTCACCGTGTGCCCGCGTAATGGTCACTTGCAAATCGTCCGCATCGAGTTCCGCATTCGGATCCATCAGCACAACCTCGGAGACGATGAAGATGTAACGCAGATCGTCGCGATGGGGGACGAGATTCTTAAACGCATGACTGCCGGCGGAAATTTCCACGCGGGCCTCGAGCGAGCTGCCAATCACCTTTGCGATGCGTGCCTGTTCCAGCTTTGCCAGCACCTGATCACGGTAACCAAACAGATGCGCCCACGTCGTTAACAGGGCAGCATTGTTGTCGTTCCCTGCCGCTAATGGAAACAGGCCGACGTGAACTGACGGCGGCGCCGATGCGTTTGAGTTTACCGGCAGGTTCTCCCAAATTTCATCTGCCGTGAACACCAGAATGGGAGCCAGCATTCTCGCCAGCGCATCGGCAACTTTGTACAGCGCAGTCTGGGCCGAACGGCGCGCCTTGTTCTTTGGCGCGAACGTGTACAGCCGATCCTTAATGATGTCGAAGTATCGGGCTGATAGTGTGACCGTGCAAAACTGGTGCAGCGTTTGATAGACCACATGGAAATCATAACTTTCGTAAGCCGCTCGCACATCTGTAATGATCGAGTCCAGTTCGGCCAGAACCCAACGATCGATCTCCAACATCTTATCTTCCGAAACCGCATCCACCGCAGGGTCGAACCCATCAAGATTGCCAAGCGCGAAACGCGCCGTGTT
>DATISD010000449.1:0-4594 GCA_035469005.1 Pyrinomonadaceae bacterium
TAATAGTCTCGTCGAATTCTTTTAGCGCCTCATCCTTCTTATCGAGAAAAGCGAGAATGCGGCCCATCGTCTCGTGCGCCCGAGAGAGCAGAACTTTGTCCGATTCCGGCGAAGCTGCCGCCACCGCCAAACGATAATTGGCCAGGGCGCGATTCAGACGCTGCGTTTGCAGATCATCATCGGTCGTATCTCGCGCCCACAGACCCGCCGTTTGGCCCAGGGTAAAGAGTAACCGCGGGTCGCCGGGGTATTCCTGCAAGAGAGACTTGAGCTGGGTTTCAGCCTGTTCGTAATTTCGCGTCTGCAGAAGCTTTTCAACTTCCGAGAGACTCTTGATTAACGCTGAATTACGCGAAACGTCTATCGTCTGGCGGGCTTCAGCGCTCGGATCGATTAGCCAAGCGGAGTAACGCGGGTGAGCCTTACGCGCCGCCAGAGCCCGCTCCCGGGCAGCGCTAACAGTTGGAAGACGCTTACTTTCCCTGGCAACGTCGAAACCGGAAATCATCTCAGCGAAGAAGTTCGCAATATCGAAACCGGAGCTTTGAAAATCGCGCAATTGATCTGCGAAAAAGAAATCCAACAACGCGCCGTTTTCGTATTCTTCGGCCAGTCTGGTAATTGTTTCGTCAGCAATCGCCGCGCGGGCAGCTTCAGATTCCTTGCCGATTGACTTGCGAGCGGCATCGTCTTTGGCCTGTTCCAGCCGGCGACGCTGAACCGCGGTGACTGCGGCCAAACGCGCGGCTTCTTCAAAACGAGCATCAGTCGCCGCCACCAACGAACGCCCCACGACCACGAAAACGTCAGGTGAGGCGGTGCCACCTTCTTTGGTTCGAGCATCGATGAGTTGCTTTATCTGCTCGCGTTGCGCGGCAATGTCTTTGTTGAATTTTAGGACGAGCGGATCAATGACAAACTGAACAAATCCCCGTCGCAATTCCGACGAAGTCGGATCTGTTGTCTCGGGCACAATTGCATAATAGTCATCGGTGATTACCCGAAAATTGATGGTGCCCGGCGCGGCCATCAAATCGGGCACAATATAGAAGCGTCGTTCATGCTCGCGCGTCGAGTAGACAATGGCCGAACTGTGTTTTTTGTCTGGACTCTTGACGCGAACACGTTCTGTGCTGACAAGAATGGGGCGCGTATGCAAATACGAGAGCACGGCCCGCACCATTTCAGCAGCCGGCTGTTTGAGCCGATCGCCTTCGGCCTGATAGGCGCGCATGTACGACAATAATCGGTCAGAAATTCCGGACTTGCGATAGAACTCTCGCACCAACGGCGCGAAGTCGAGAACTTCAAGCACACCGCCCGGCAGATCATCCGAACGCTCGGGTGCGTCGAGCAAAGGCGGTTCACCCATTGCATAAGCCAGGGAAACATAACGCGCTGCCTGATCGGCGGCAGTCGCCGGAGCTGCCAACTTATTGCGTTGATAGAAAGCACTCAAACGCGCACGCAGATCGGAATCCAGCCCGGATTGATCTTTGCGCAGCAGTTGTCGAAACGCGGAGGGCTCTTTCCCGGCCGACGTAGGATCAAAACCCGCAGCGTCCAATGCCGCCATCACGATGATTAGGCGAGCGTCGGGCTGAAGCTGCACGCCATATTCCCTCAGATCAAAAGGAGCGCTCGGGCGCGGTAAAACCGGCGCGGGAGAAGGTGATGCGGCCGGCGCCTGAGCATACACGGCGCCCCCGGAAACAAAGACAATTATCAGTAAGAATAACTTTCCAACCATTATGTCTAATCGAAAAAATCGCCGAGGAGATTCTAAATAGCTATGTTAACTGATGCCCAGCGGGCAGCAAAACGCGCAAGTGTTCAGATGTTGACCTGCAGGGGCCGGATGCCAGCGCATTTACTCGACATCCGGAATCCAGAACTTCTGTCCGTGCACTTCGACAGGTTTCATTCCATCGTCGGACAGTTCCTGCTCGGATAAACCGAGATACGTAAAGTGCGGCAAATCGCTCAGGACCGTCTGAAACCATCCATGCTCCGCCAGAATTTCGCGCACTCGCGCATCGAGAAACTCGTTGGCGTCGAACGCCAGCATGGCGATGTGTTGAGAGGTACCAGGCGCGGCGATTGAATAGAGCACAGACTTGGACATATCCTTACTGAAAAAGATACCGTCTTTTTCCAGCTTGAGGACTTGAGAAACCTGCTCATTAACCGGCAACTCTCGCAACCGGTCTGCCGCCTCTTCGCTCAATTTGCCCAGCCTGGTCCAGTGAACCAGAGCCGGCAGAAATCGTGAATTCCATAAACGGACCGTGTCGGCGTAATTACGCCGCGCGGCTTCTGCTCCATCCCGCGGGGAGATATCCAAACCTTCGGCCCGTGCGACATCCCGCGCTTTCAAAAGCGCAGCCATCGCTGCCGGCTGCAATTCGATCACGTCGTCACCAAACTTTGCCGATGTCCAACCGGCAACATTTTGAAATTGCGAAACCTCCTCTTCACTCGTGAATACACAAAGCGGAGGAGGCAGAATATCTTTTGTGCCGAGGAACATCGCGCCGTAATCGTGCAATACGCGGCGCGCTACGTCATCATCGGCCGGACAGAGAGCCGAAAGCTGTGCGCCGCGTCGCACCAGGGCGCGGACCAACGAGCGATAGAAAGGCGAAGATGGATTGGCGTTGGGCATGCGCTACGAATAATAATCGGCACGTAGTTCCCGATCAAAGTCGCAATCCACCTTGCGAGTTTCGTTATACTCTGTGACGAGCCCATGAGCCGAGTCGAAATCGCCCAACAGATCATCGCCGTATATGAGCGTCACGGCTGGAAACTACGAAGAGTTTTGCTGCGTCCGTCATCACGCGAGGAGTTCAAATCGAACGCAGGCGTTTTCCGCGAGGCAGCTCTGATTGATGCGGAAATCAATGCGTTGTGGTTCTCACGTCCGTCGCATGCACAGCGCGAAGCCTGGGAACTGCGATTAATTTCGGAACACGCTTATGCCTTGTTCGAAGCATTCGAAGCGGAGCAAAGCGAAGAGCAGCGGGAGAAGGTTCGGCGTGAGATGGAAAACCGAATGCGCGAGCACACCGCCGGTAACTGAACTTCAGGAACTGCCCATGGTTACGGGGATCTTGAGCGTTTGGCCATCGCGCACAACTACAACTTCAACCACGCTGCGCGGGGAGGCGCGATGCACTCGCGATTCCAGTTCACGAGCCGTGCGAATTGGAACTTTATCAAATTCAGTGATGATGTCGCCTTCCCTGATCCCAAACAAATCGGCTGGGCCATTTTGCCGTACCCACTTTAATCTGACTCCGTAGGTTTTGGTTGCGGGATCACTGACGCGTTCAGTCCGGTTACGGTCAAATCCAAACATTCCTTCAGGCCGATCACCAACATCGCGTAATCGATCGAACTCGTCCTCGGAGACCGTGGTCAGATTTGTAGTCCGAGAGATGCCGTCGCGCAGATAAATCACTTCCACTGTCTTGCCCACCGGAGTCTTACGCAGCAGCTCCATCATCTCGCTGTCGGTCTTCACGGTCTGGCCATCGAAGCTCGTGATGATGTCACCGCCTACCAGTCCAGCTTTGTCGGCGGGGCCGCCTGCGGGTTCCACGGCGTCAAAAGTTACTCCCTGCGTTGTGGTGTCAAAACCATCGACCCCAAAATATGCTCGAGTCCTGTTAATGGTGATTCCCGGTCTGGCTGGGAAATTTTTTCGCAGAGCGCTCAGAACACCCCCGGAGAGGAAAAACAGTCCGAGCACAATCCACAACCAGGTCATTCCGGTAAACCCCAGCCGTCGCCGCTTACGAAAATTGCCGGACTGTTGAATTAACGGCGCGTTGACGCTGGGATAGAAAGGGGTAGTGCCGGCGTCAGCCGCACCCGTCGTATTTGGAAATCGGACGGTTTGCGTGTATTCGGCAGGCCCTTCGCCCAGGCGATTGCCGCAGGACCGGCAAAACCGCATTTCTTTCGGCATCGGCGAGCCGCATTGTGCGCAAAGTTGGTCGCCGGAGCTGTTTGCGTTGAGATTTGGCTGAGGCTGCATATCGAAAACCGCCGGTGCTGAAATACCGATGGAATGAACTGGCAAAAATTATACGCGCAAACGGACCAGTTGGTTGCGGGTTTTTGCGGTCTGCGCGACGAGTCTCAATCGCCGCGGCCTCCCTTGCAGTCTGACTTCTGACGCGGCCCCGGTTTACGAATGCAATCCCGACCAAGTATAGTCAATAAAATCCCGGTTCAAGATAGAGGCGGTATGGAAATCACTAAGGCTCTCGCAGCGCTTCGGCCATTGTACGGCAAGGGGAATATCGAAATCGTTACCAACAACGGCCATCGTGTGCGTGGCATTGTGCGCAGCATGAAGACAACTCAAGCCCTCTCGACGCCCACAGTCAAAGTGGAACGGGCTGATGGCGAGGTCATCAAGATTCCTTTTACGGCCATCATAGAAATCATCAATCACAATCGATCTGTTTAATCCTGGCGGAAAATCGCGGGTCGTTTATTCATTCGTCACGGCACACGGCCAACTAATCACTGAATTACGATGTCACTTGAATTCGCCGTTGATTATCCCTGCAGCCTTCGCGCT
>DATISD010000450.1:0-1529 GCA_035469005.1 Pyrinomonadaceae bacterium
CGGCGACTTGTCGCCGCTTTGGTATGCGAAGCTTTCGTCGCCCTAGCCCTGCTCCGGCGCCCGCGTGCTCAGGTATTCTGCCAGCGCCCTGTCGGCCGTTTGAATATGGACAACCAGCCAATTGCGCAGAGCCTCAACCAGGCCATGCTTGTCCGTCGCAGTTCCGGTCGCCAGGCTACGCTTCAGGTTTTCCACCTCAATTAACAGCCGTTCGTGCTCCCGAAAATGAGATTCGTAGGCTTCGTAGGCATGCAGCTTCATCGCGAGCTGTTCGGAGAGGAAATGAAGGTTTGTGTGCTTCACCAAATCATCAAGCAGCGCGTAGACCAAACTGTCGGGAGCGCCGCCCCGAACGGCAGCTTTAATGTCATTAAGCAGATTCAATTGACCGGAATGCTCCCGATCCATCGAAGCAGCGTCGTATTTGTACTCGGTTGTTTCGTTCATTGTACCCATCGGTTTGCGTATTCTCGCATGTTTTGATCCCCGGCGGCCAGCTCGCACAAAAGCCGATTGACTCTGGAGAGATTTCACCACAGAGCAGGCACAGAGGTTGACACAGAGACACCGAAAGAACATCTACTCAAGGCACTACTCGGACCACGGCCAAACTTCGGCCGCAGGCAATCCTGAGTTATAACTAATCTCTTCCATGCCACCTACTGATCTCTCCAGCTACGCGACCGATCCCGGGGAAACGCAATCAGTATTTTCGTCTCTGCGCCATCGCGATTTTAGATTGCTCTGGATTGGTCAGATCGTTTCGGTCACTGGATCACAGATGCAGCTGGCCGCGATCAACTGGCACATCTACGTAATCACTCGTTCGGCTTTGGCACTGGGTCTGGTCGGGGCATGTCGCGCAGTTCCAATCATTCTGTGTTCATTGATGGGTGGTGTCGTGGCTGACGTCGTCGATCGGCGGCGATTAATGATCGTTACGCAAACGTCGATGCTCATTTGCAGCGGCTTGCTGGCGCTCGTGACTTTTTCCGGCATGGTCCACGCGTGGCCAATCTTTCTGCTGACGGCAATTGCTTCGGCAGCATGGGCCTTCGACACTCCGGCGCGGCAGGCCTTGATGCCAATGTTGGTTCCGGCGAAAGACTTTCCCAACGCGGTGAGTCTCAGCATGCTGATGTTTCACATCGGGTTGATTAGTGGACCACCTTTGGCAGGATTTCTGTTGGCGAGCCATGGGCCCGGTTTGGTTTACGCGATTAATGCGGCTTCGTTTGTCGCCGTCATCCTCGGTCTGGCGTTAATGCATACGAGCGGCAAGGCGGAAAAAACTGAAAACGAAAACTCAGAAATAAGCTTCGCTGCTTTGATGGAGGGTCTGCGATTCGTTTGGCGAACTCCGATCATCGTCCAGACGATGACTTTGGATTTTGTGGCGACGTTCTTTGCTTCGGCGAATCAGTTGTTGCCGATTTACGCGAAGGACATCCTGGACGTGGGCGCGCGGGGCTACGGATTTCTGGCCGGGGCGCCGGCTATCGGGGCAATCGCTGCAGGCTTAATCATGG